>JBDHHL010000095.1:0-11691 GCA_039589375.1 Gemmatimonadota bacterium
GGACGCATTTGCCCGTGCGTGGTTCAAGCTGACCCACCGTGACATGGGCCCTCGCGCACGCTATCTCGGCCCGGAGGTCCCTGCCGAAGAACTGATTTGGCAAGACCCGATCCCTGCGGTCGACCATAAACTGATCAACGATAAGGACATCGCGACCCTCAAGGGCAAGATTCTTGATTCTGGGCTGTCAGTCTCCGAGCTGGTTTCAACCGCCTGGGCGTCGGCTTCTACCTTCCGCGGCTCCGACATGCGGGGCGGTGCAAACGGTGCTCGCATTCGCCTGGCGCCCCAGAAGGATTGGGAAGTCAACCAGCCGGATCAGCTGGCGAAGGTGCTGCAGACTCTCGAAGGAATCCAGAACGAGTTCGACAAGACGGTCTCTATGGCTGACCTGATCGTGTTGGCGGGTTGCGCTGGCGTTGAGAAAGCGGCGAAGAATGGCGGTCACGATGTGACGGTTCCGTTCACGCCGGGCCGCATGGACGCCTCGCAGCAGCAAACCGATGTCGAGTCCTTCTCCGTTCTGGAGCCGGCCGCAGATGGTTTCCGCAACTACCTCAAGACCAGATACGCTGTATCGGCGGAGGAGCTGCTGGTCGACCGGGCGCAATTGCTGACGCTGACGCCGCCTGAGATGACGGTTCTGGTTGGCGGAATGCGCGTCTTGAACACCAACTTCGACAAGTCACAACACGGCGTCTTCACAGATCAGCCAGAGGCGCTGACCAATGACTTCTTCGTGAACCTGCTCGACATGGGTACGACTTGGAAGGCGACCTCGGAAGCCGAAGACGTCTTTGAAGGGAGCGATCGCGAAACGGGTGTACCTAAGTGGACCGGCACCCGTGTCGATCTGCTCTTCGGTTCAAACTCCGAGCTTCGGGCCCTCGCAGAGGTCTATGCATGTGACGACTCGCAGGAAAAGTTAGTGCGTGACTTTGTGGCTGCGTGGGACAAGGTGATGAACCTGGATCGCTTTGACCTGGCCTAGTCGTTGACAGAAGCGTTTTCGAGAACTTCCAGAAGTCCTTGTTGAACGCTGACGGAAGCCTGAGACATAAGAGGACGCCTGGAGGCGCGTGCAGCGCTTCCAGGCGGAGGTTGACGATCCCTTGGACGAAGGGCGAAGCGCCTAAGACACGTTGGGCCGCGTGGCCTAGTCACGGTAAGAAAGTGTGAACCGGGCAAGTAGCCAGTGGTAGAAAGCTACAGGGATGTTCGCAGTTGGCCACAAAAGGCGAACGGTGAGAGGGTCTGTCAATCCCCAAATCGCGGGCGCTTGGGGAGGGGAAAGCGCTTAGCACTTAGCAACCAGCATCACCTGGCACCGATGCCAAGATCACCGACGATGCGAAGTCGGACCACGTACTGCACTTCAAGTTCGTCACGCCAAATTCCATAAATCTTGTCCCCTCGGAATAGTTTGGCAGTGAACAGTTGCGGCAAAGTAACGACTCCGAGGAAGCGCCCAACCGAATCGAACACGTCCCAGTCACGCGAAGCCCACTCCTCGTGGAAATTCAGGGAGAAGACCTCGGTTTCGCTCATCTCGGACGGCGGCAGTGCATGCTGGGCCCAAATCGTGCCCGCCGGCCCTGACGCAAGCGCTAAGAACGCCGGGAAGAACTCGCTGTAGTGGTATCGTCGATGCAGTCGTGGATACCTCTCCGCCGGAACTCCAGCGCGAATCCATCTGGCCTCGAAGTAGTCCCTGATTACCTGTATGTCGCTGTCAGTGACCGGCCTGCGGTCGTGCTGCTTCGCGATGATCCGCTTCAACTGACCGTCCAGCGAATACACGCTGATTCGAAATTCGTCGTTCACGCCGAACAGAAGCTGCCTATCATCCGTCAGATCCCAGGCCGGCTCCGGGTAATAGAGCCTACTCACCCCAGGTGTTTCGTAGCTCACCATTTGTCCGGAGGGGAACTCCATCAAGGTGTCAACGGCCGTACCGTCGGTCGTCCGGACCACGATCACGTCCATCGGATCCGGCTCGGGGCCGCCGGCCCACCAAACGGGACGTATCTGTTCGGCGACCAAACCCGACCTGCTCGCCCTGAACGTCCAGCGCCGTCCTTCCTCGGTTGGCATTCCGAAGCTGCCAGCGACTGAGCCGCCGGGCGAGTAGAGATTCACCCGCTGGTTCCCATAGTCCGGAACCATGAGCGTGTCACCCGGCCCCGCCAGGACGTACCACGCGTTCCTCAGCTCGCCGGGTCCACCCCCGCGACCGCCTAGGGTCTGCTCGTATTCTCCTTCTGGCGAGAATACCCTGATGTGCTGAGCTTGGTGATCGAGTACAAATATGCGCCCACGCGAATCGGTCGTGATTCCCCCGATTCCTATCTCTCCGAATTGGTACTCGGGATCTCCTTCGACGGCCCCGATCCTGAGGTCTTCCTCGACCGTCCACCGATCGGCCTCCGCCCACAAGCCGACAGCAGGGTTGGAGACGATCGCCACACCGGCGCTGTCGGAAATGGTCCCAGCCCAGCGTGACTCCTCGCCACCACAAGCCGCGATTGAACAGGCGAAGAGAATGGCACCAGCACTCTTGAGAGATTGCATCTTGCAGCCTCCACGGACTGTGTGCGTATCGATCCACTCGAGGGCAGCACTTGCCCCAGTGATAGGCAGTGGATGTCGTGAACCGGGCCGTCTGAGATGGGACATGGACTCCTCCCGCTGTCGAGGAGGCTCCGAGGGCTGATGATTGGGCTGCGATTGCAAGATGCGGCGCTCGTGAGCCGGGAGCAACGAGTAACGGCGCTCGACAAGTTACGGCGCTCGGCCCGGCTCGGGATCGGGGCTTCGGCGCGCGGGTGGTGTAGGCGTAGAGGCCGGTTTGGCTTCGTCTTTCTTGGTGGAAGGCGAACGCCGCCCGTTTCGTCAGACGGTCATCCCGTGTGTCGCTGCGCAAGGTGACTTAGCTTATGTACATGCTGAATCCGCGCACGTCTCTCATGGCCCGGCACCCCAGGTACGGTGGTGCGTTTCCCGCGCACCGCGCGTTCATGATCCTGGCCATCGCCGTCCTCCACGCAGCCTGCGGCTCGCCGGATGACGAGGCTGCCGGTCTGCATGACCGTCCCCGCGAATCAGAGCCGGTCGAGCGAAGCGAGCTCCGCTTAGTAGCCGTTACCCACGGCGTCGCCGCCGATCCCTTCTGGTCGGTGGTCGCCAACGGCATGTATGACGCCGCCAGGGAACTGGGCGTGCGCGTGGACTACCAGGCGATCACGACCTTCGACATGGTAGCCATGAGCCACCTCATCGATGCTGCAGTCGCATCCCGACCGCACGGGCTGGTCGTCTCCGTGCCCGATGTGGACGCCCTGGGCCCTTCCATCCAGGCGGCCGTGGCAGCCGGGATCCCCGTGATCTCCATCAACTCGGGCGGCCAAGCCTTCGAGGCCCTCGGTGCCCTCGCCCACGTTGGCCAGCCCGAGTACGACAGCGGATTCCAGGGTGGGCAGCGTCTGGCCGCTGCCGGCACGCGCTCCGCGCTTTGCGTGAACCACGAGGTAGGAAACGTGGCCCTCGACCTGCGCTGCCAGGGCCTGGGTGATGCCGTGGCTGAAGCCGGCGGCACGATGTCCATCCTGGCTGTGGACCTGGCCGATCCCGAAGACGCTCGGCAACGCATACGCGGCGCCCTTGTCGCCGACCCCTCCATCGATGGCATCCTCACCCTTGGGACGACGGGTGCCGAGCCCACCCTACAGGCCCTGCACGATCTGGGTCGTGCGGGCGAGGTCTTCTTCGGCACCTTCGACCTCTCTCCGTCGGTCCTGGAGTCGGTACGGGACGGCGCTACCCTCTTCGCCATCGATCAACAGCAGTACCTGCAGGGCTACCTGCCCATCGTGCTGCTCACCAAATACACGGAGACGGGGACGATGCCGGGGGGCGGACATCCCATCCCAACCGGCCCCAGCTTCGTGACTGCCGAGACTGCGGAAAGCGTCATCAGACTGTCCGAGCAGGGCATCCGCTGAGGCCATGCGGACCTTGATGCCCCCAGCACTCACGCCAAGCCCGGATCACCATCCGGTGGCGGAGGACGCATGAACGGGCGAGCTGCCCGCTTCCTCGCACGCCCGGAGGTTGCGGCGGCAGCAGGCGTCGTCCTGGTCTGGCTGTTCTTCGCCGTGGCCGCCGGTCCGCCCTTTCGCAGCCTCGCCGGAGCAGCTGCCTACCTGAACGCCGCCGCTCCGTTGGGTATCCTGGCCGTGGGCGTCGCACTCCTCATGATCGGCGGCGAGTTCGACCTTTCGGTGGGTTCGGTCCTCGGTGCGGCAGGCATGTCCATCATGCTCCTCACGGCGCACTTCGGGTGGTCCCTCTGGCCAGCCGTCGCCGCGACCCTGGTCCTTTGCCTGGCCATCGGATTCCTCAACGGGTACGCCGTAGTGCGCACCGGTCTGCCCTCCTTCATCGTCACCCTCGCCACTCTGTTCATGGTGCGAGGGCTCACGATCGCCGCGGCTCGTGGCTTCACTCGGCGTACCCAGCTCGGAGGGCTGGATGACGTGCAGGGTTACGAGGCGGCCCGGGTCCTCTTCGGCTCCGATCCCATTGCCGGCCTGCGTGTTTCGATACTCTGGTGGATCGGAGCGGCGTCCGTCGCCACCTGGATTCTCCTCCGATCTCCCTGGGGAAACTGGATCTTCGCCGCCGGCGGCCAGCCGGAGGCCGCCCGGAACGCAGGCGTTCCCGTGGCCCGAGTGAAGATCGGCCTGTTCATGACCACGGCCCTTTGCGCAGGTCTCGTGGCGATCCTTCAGGCGATACGGTTCACGGGTGCAGACGCTCTGCGGGGACAGCTCCACGAGTTCCACGCCATCATCGTGGTGGTGATGGGCGGCACCCTCCTCACCGGTGGGTACGGCTCGGTGGTGGGCGCGGCGTTTGGCGCCCTCATCTTCGGCATGGTCCGCCAGGGGATCGTCATGGCGGGTGTGGACGCCGACTGGTTCCAGGTGTTCCTGGGCGCGATGCTCCTGGTGGCCGTCTTGGTGAACACCTACACGCTCAGAAAAGCGCGGCAGGCGATATGAGCCGGGAGAAGCCGGGCGCCGAGCCCACCGGCAAGCAGGTCACGGGAAAGGCGGCCGCCGCTCCCGACCGGGCCCCGATTTTCGAGGCGCGGGACCTCTCCAAACGGTTCGGCCGCGTGCTAGCCCTGGAGGATGCTTCCCTTAAGGTCCACCCTGGCGAGGTGACCTGCCTGTTGGGAGACAACGGTGCGGGCAAGTCCACCCTCATCAAGATCCTCTCGGGCGTCTTTCCCCCTACTTCCGGCGAGTTCTTGCTTGACGGCGAGCGCATGCGCTTCGCAGCACCGAGGGAAGCGCTGGCCCACGGCATCGCCACCGTGTACCAGGATCTGGCCATGGTCCCGTTGATGAGCGTGTGGCGGAACTTCTATCTCGGCTCGGAGCCGACATCGGGCTGGGGCCCACTGCGACGAATCGACGTGCGGCGTTGCCGGCAGGAGGCTCTCGAGGCGCTGGCGGCGATGGGAATCGAGCTTCGCAACCCGGACCAGCCGGTCGGGAGTCTGTCGGGGGGTGAGCGCCAGGGCGTGGCCATCGCCCGGGCCCTGCACTTCGGAGCTCGCGTGCTCATCCTTGACGAGCCCACGGCGGCGTTGGGAGTCAAGCAATCCGAGTTGGTGTTGGCCGACGTCCGCCGGACTGCGGAGCGAGGGGTCGCCGTGATCCTGGTGACCCACAATCCTCACCACGCTCACCCCGTAGGCGATCACTTCGTCGTGCTCCGGAAGGGCCGCGTCATAGCCGACCAGAGCAAAGAGGGGCTCACCGTGGACGGGCTCGTGAGGCTCATGTCGGGGTGATGGGACCTCCAGGCCGGGCCACGATGGTTTCCTGGCGATCCTCCCTACTCGGAGAACAGGATTCGGGACTTCTCAGCCTCTATCTTGGCCCGTATGAGGTGATTCTTCCGATGGGTCACTAGTATCATCTCTCGGTACCTACTCGGATTCTCGAAATATTTCATCTTCTCGTAGTTCAATCGAAGAGCGTTTTCACTTGCCTCCAAGATGCTGTACGGCGGAGAGGGTGTCATCAAAATGTCGTCTTTGGCGAAGAACGTTTCGGGGTAGACTGAGTAAGCGACTAAGTCAGGCGAGTAGCGACAGAATGCCATCCAGCCGAGCCATTCGCCAATCTTCTCTCCATTGGAGAAGATGAAACCCGGCGTGACAGGATTGAGATCCGATAGATACAGTATTCGGGCCGGGCCACCGGGTTCTTTTTCTATGGCTGTGAATGTATGATCGAAAAGCCCGGCCTTCTCGAGGTATTCGGCATAGCGTTTCCCAAGGTACGTAAGATAGGTTTTCTCGTTAGTAGGTCCCTTGAACCGAATGTCACGCCACTCGGAGAACCTGTAACTACCCTCTGCCCACTCAGTGTCATCTAGCATGCGAGTAGCGATGAAGTCCTTGCAGGCAATCGTGATGTCCTCTGACACATAGTTTAGTATCAGTGTAAAGAGTATTTCGCCCCGCTTGACAACGGTCAAAGAGCAGCAAGGGCCGGACAGCTGAACCGGCAGACCTCCTACTGCCTCCCATATCGCGGATTTCCAAGGATTCGCCAACAGATCTGCGAACAGTGAGTCCGGGCCTATGTACTCTTTGTCGATCCCCATCTGAATGAACTGAGAGAACTGCTTGGATCTGTCTGTCGGGTCAGAGAAGATTACAACCTCTGCTTCGTCAATCACCTCGTAATTAAACTTTCCTCTTTCCTCTGTAACCAAGACGATATGCCTGTCATAATCCTGGATTAGTTTCAATTGAAGAGTGTTCTCGGGTAGGACATCAAGATAGAGTGAATCAGGTTTTCCACTCCTTGACCGCTCAATCAATCGCTGCGCCGGCGTCTGTTTGACGGCTCTCTGCACTTCTGTCAACGCATCCACGCAGTGACAAAGGAGATGCTTCTCCACTCTCTCCATGACTGACCTCCGCTAGCACAGAGTGCGGATATCGAATGTCCTCGCATCGATGTACTCGAGCACAGCGCTACTACAAGATGTGAAGCCGGCGAATAGCGGGCAACGAGAGGGGGGACTAGCCCTTCGGGGGACAGGCCTTTCTTTGGCTAGTGCGATTCCTCAACGAAAGTGAAAGCCGTCCAGCTGCCGTCCTCCGTTCTGGCCACGAAGTCGATTATCCCATCCTCATTCACGTCAAAGAACGGAACGTGGAGCCCGAGCTGCGACCCCCCGGTGCCCTGATACTCCCAGCCGTCTTGTGCGGGGCCCATCTCCAGGGCGAAGTAGTTACCCTCCGGGAACGGCACCTCGTACCACCCCATCGAATCGCGGTCATAGCATCGTATGATGTCGGAGGGCGTGCCCGTTGTGAGCCGCTTCAACGCGAAGAAGACGCAGGGGGGCGCTGTCAGTTCGGCACCCGGCGTGGCGCTCGGAGCCCACACCCCGAGGTACTCATCCTTTGACGAATGGAATCCCGCATCGACGAAGTATCCATCCGGATGTTGTATCGCGAAGAAGGCGCGGTTGTGCAACCCGGCCGCAACCAGATCCAATAGCCCGTCGCCGCTGAAATCCAAGAACTGCACCCCATACATTAGGAGCCCATCTCCCGTGCCGAGCCAGTACTGGGGCCACGGTACTGGCCAGGGGAGCCGATATTCGCGCGTGATATCCTTCGAGTAGATCCAGTGATATTTCTCCTGCCATGCACCCAATCGGGCCACCTGCACGTCCACCGCCGACGCCGACTCAGGCACCTGCCACGCGGTCAGGATGCTGTCGTACTCCTGGTCGCCCAGCGCCCCCAGCCAGTTGCTCCTGACAAAATCACGTGGGCCGTACTGCTCCAAGAATGCGCGCGTCACGGCAGCCGATGTGTCGTCTGCTGTAACAGCCTCTGGAGGCACACGCGAAGCTGCAAGGTCATCGAACGTCTGCCTGTCCATGAACGGCCGGGTCAATTCCCAGGCACTTGGGCTGCCGGTCGCAGCCGGAATCCAACCGAGCTCGGCCCAGAGGTGCTGTTGTTTCCGCCTGAGAGCTCGTTTACTCGAATCCGTCGCCCAGCGGCGAAGGGCCTCCTCTCGCCCCGTCACATCGCGGGACGCGCGGGCTCGGGCCACCGAATCCGACTGCAAGTGCCGCCAGCCCTCGACATCGATTTCGACCAACGCGCTCAGGCCCCACGACACGCCACTCACTATGTAGGTCCCGTAGAAGCAGACGGGTAGATCGTTGGATTCGATCCAGGCGCAGTCTACGCTCACCGCAGGTATAGAGAAGTCGTGCAAGCGCCGCACGCCGAGGGAGCCCTGGTCATTGACCACGACTAGCTGTATCGAAGGAATGCCCCAATCACCATCTGGCTCGTAATCGTGAGTGGCGAGAACGATTGACGGGTACCTTCGGTCCGGACGGAGGGAGATGATCTCGATGTCCTCGATCCATTTCCCCGAATCCCACTGCGCCTGCCCAACCACATAGTTGAATTCATCACCGCCGGTCATGAGAACATGTAACGAGGTGTCTGTGACTGTGAGCCGGTCGATCTGCCCATCCTCGTCGAAGTCGGCCGCGAATCTGTCGGGGATGATCGAAGGATCGATGTTGTGCTGAAGCACCTCGACCGTGTATCTGCTCACCGTTGACTCCGCAGGACCGCGCTCCTTTGCGCAAGCAGCCAACAGCAACGACGCGCATATGAGTGGGATGACGACGGATGACGACGGACGCATGGTAGCCTCCAACCGCATTGTGATGAGCAGCGCCGGCCGGAAGGAGCGGTGGCGGTTCTCGACGATCAGCTACTCGAGACGTGACACGGCTACTACCAGCCGCTTGCGGTCTGATGGTTTGACTGGGTCAAGATGCGCCGCTCGCGGGCGGGGAGCAACGAGTGGCTAGGTAATGGGGACAGCGTGACGCTGCCCCCCAGGGGCTGTGGTTCTTGCTGAGATCAAGCGCCAGTAACAGACTACTCTGAATGCGCTAAGTGACCCAGAGTCATTCACTTAGGCCGGCATGCGTCCGTCAATGCGCCAGCCCACGACATACTGCACACCCAGCTCGTCGGACACGACCGAGTACACGTACCACGTACCGTTCGCGGCGTCCTGGTGGAAGCGCATGCGAGGGACGGTGGAGATGAACTCTGACCCGGGGATCTTGACGGCGCCGAGGTAGCGCCCCTCCTCATCAAACACATCCCACTCCGTACTGCCAGGAGGCACATACTGCTGATCGAGGAGGAAGTCCTTTCTACCCTGCTCGTCGAGGTCGCGCACCGGCCACACCCGCTGCACGAGGAGGGTGCCCGCGGGGCCCATGTCGAACCATGCGTACGGCTGATACGTATCCGCGAAATCGATCCTCGACTTGACCTCAGCCCAGCGTTCGGCGGGCACGCTGTTCTCCCGCAGCAGCTCGTCCCAGCGCCAGAGGAACAGCGAACGATCCTCGTCGGTCATCGCCAGCGGCTCCCGTGCCAAGCTCACGATGCGTTTGAGTGTTCCATCCGGGGCGTAGAAATTGAAGCGATACCGGTCGGTACGAGCGATCAGGTGGCCTTCGTCCCATGCACAGTGCCACCAGTTAGCGTTGTAGTAGCGACGGAATAATCCAGCGTGAGCACGGTTCAAAACGTGGCGTGAGGGAAGTCGAGCTAGAGTATCGACAATACCGCCGTGCACGTCGCGCTCGAGCAGGATTTCCAGCGTGTCCGGCAGCGTCCCGTCCGACAACCGGATCGGACGGTGCATTGACGTTATCCGACCCGTCCTTCTGCCGAATGCCCAGTAGCCGCCGGTGTAGCCGTCCTTCGGCAATCTCGAGAAGGTCTCGAGGTATGTCCCATCCGGTGCGAGAACGTGCACGCGTCCCGCACCTCCGTCGCCTACGAGCAGGGTATCACCTGGCCCCCTAATCAGCATGTGCCCGCCGCTGCCAAGCTCACCGGGGCCCTGCCCTTTTCTCAACACCGTACGTATGTGCGCCCCGTCCGGCGAGTAGAAACGCACGTTGTGAGCCATCCCGTCGACGATGACTATACGACCATCCGACAGCACCTGAATGCCCATGATATTGCCGAACTGATACTCGGGCGGGCCGTCGAGGACACCGATCCGCAAGACCTCAGTGAATTCCCAGTCCGGGCAGCCGGGCCAGAGAGGCGCGCCGAAGTTCTCGACGATTTCAATGCCGGCGCTGTCCCGCACGGCGCCGTCCCATGTCGTGGCGGAGTTCGACTCGCCGCCACAGGCGAGAACGGCCAGCATGAAGAAGGCAGCGCACGCCGCGAGCATTGCGGCACCATGCTTACCAACGGGGGCGCGATTGGAATCTGCGAGACGTCGCATGCCGGCAATCTCCCTCGTCGATTTCTCAAACGGATTCGCTAAGGCAAGATACCGGAGCCTCGGGCTTAATGATTGAAGAGCGCGTGAAGCTCGAGTGAAGATCCGGTTAAGGCGAGCGAATCCTTCAGCCCCTCCTGTGCAAGCGAGATGCCGCCCACTGCCAAGCAGAAATGCCGACGAATCAGCCCGACATCTAGTGAGATCGACCGAAGCGCAGCGTGCTTCCTGGTAACGCTACGTTACGTCAGGAGTAACGGACCGTTACGGCTGCGACCGAGTGCGCGACCGACGATCCGGCGCTAGCGATACTGAGTTGTAGATGGAGTGGCCTGTGCCAATCGAGGCGCATAGCCTGGATTTTCAGAAGTCACTAGCTTTGTAGCACCAATCAACGCACAGGCCTAGGAGGTCGTCATGAAAGCGCGCACTATCGTGCTCGCGGTGCTGGCGTTTGGATTGGCCGGTTCCGCGTGTCAACCGCCGGCACAGGAAGCTGCTGGACTGTCCGAAGAGGACGTCGCGGCAATCAGGAACGTCCTCGACTCGATCATCGAAGCGGACCTGGCCGGCGATTGGGCGGCTGCAGCCGCGCTCGTCACTGAGGACTTCGTGTACATGCCCGCCAACCAGCCCATGATCGAAGGGCGAGCGGCGTGGCAGGCATGGATCGAGTCTCTCAACATCACTATCACAGACATAACGATCACGCGGACAGAGATCGACGGCCGGGGCGACATCGCTCATCTGTGGGGCACGGCCACGCAAAGCTTCACGTTGGGGGGAGTCGCAGAGCCGATTGAGGACACCTTGAAGTTCGTGTGGATCCTGCGGAAGCAGCCCGACGGTTCCTGGCTGCTGGCCCTGTCGATCTCCAACTCGGACCTGCCGCTCCCCGGCGAAGGCTCCGACACCTAGTTGCTCGTCAGTCTGTTCGGGGTTATTAAGCGTCCATGTCTCACGATACCTCGAACCGCTATCGTCGTCGGTCAGCAGATCCGAACAGGGGTGCTCCGTGAAGGTCGTCTACTTCCTTCAGGACACTCGCGGCGGCGAGGTCATGATGGGCGTGGCCAGCAAGGCGCGGCTCGAGAAGCAACTGCAGAGCGTGCAGTTGGGTAACCCGACCGAACTGAAACTGCTCGGAGTCATCCCGACGCGGAACGCGCGAGCGTTGGTGCGAGAACTGCGCGCGACCTATTCGACGTCGCACGTGCGCGGGCACTGGTTCACACCGGTTCCCGACCTAATGCAGTTCATCCGCTCTCGCGCGGTCATACCTTAACGAAAACCGAAGACAAAG
>JBDHHL010000096.1:0-21624 GCA_039589375.1 Gemmatimonadota bacterium
ACGGGTGTGTCGCGTGGCACGCGGTAAAGCATCGCAGCGGACCATCGATTCGCCGACTCTTGGAGCCGAAGAACTCTCCTCCTAGCTTTCGGTCAGACTAGCGACTACAACAGCCTCGCGGATGCTGGTACGGAAGGAGCCCCACATGTCCGGTCTCGCCAAGACATCACACGCCACGCGGTACCTAGCGCTGGCCGCGGTTGCCCTCGCCGGCTGCGCTGCCGCCGACGAGCAGCCGCAGCCCATGATCGCCTCCACCGACTGGGTCGCCGAACGGCTGGAGGATCCCGATCTGGTGCTGCTACACGTGGGCGAGCGTGAGGTCTACGATGGAGCGCACCTCACCGGTGCCCAGTACGTCGACCGAAACCTGCTCTCGACGCCTCGCGGCGAAGGGTTGATGCTGGAGATGCCCTCGACCGCGGACCTGCAGGAGGCGTTCGAGGCGATGGGCGTCAGCGACGACTCGAAGATCGTGGTCTACTTCGGCGAAGATTGGGTCACGCCGACGGCGCGTGTCTACCTGACGCTCGACTACCTCGGCCTCGGCGAGCGGGCATCGATCATGGATGGCGGCATGCGCGCTTGGGCGGCGGAAGGCCGCGTGATGACGAGAGCGGTTCCGTCCGTCGAGCCCGGCTCGTTCACGCCGAACGTCCGCCAGGACGTGCTCGCCGACCTAGAATGGGTTACGGCCCACGCCGATGATCCGGCCGTCGCGCTCATCGACGCGCGCAACACCGAGTTCTACACGGGCCAGCGAAGCGGCCGCGACATGCGGGCCGGCCACGTACCAGGCGCCCGCAGTCTTCCCTTCAGCGACGTCGTTCACGAGGAGACCCTGAAGTTCAAGAGCGACGACGAGCTGTCGCAGTTGTTCCTAGCGGCCGGAGCAGATCTGGGCGACCAGGTGGTCAGCTACTGCCACATCGGGCAGCAGGCAAGCCTGGTTTACTTCGTCGCGAAACACCTCGGCTACGACGCGCGCATGTACGACGGTTCGTTCGAAGAGTACAGCGCCCAGGAAGAACTGCCGGTCGAAGGATCGCAACGCAATCAGACGGAGCTGGACTGATGATCGAGAAGGTGAATCTCACGGAGAAGTTCGCGCTCTTCGACGAATGCTGGAGCCCGAAGATCGTCGGCGACGTGAACGAGTTTCACGTCAAGCTCGCCAAGATCGAGGGTGAGTTCGTCTGGCACCACCACGATGACGAGGACGAGTTGTTCCTCGTGGTCAAGGGAAGACTGCTGATGAAGTTGCGCGAACGCGACCTATGGATCGAGGAAGGAGAGTTCGTCATCATCCCGCGCGGTGTCGAGCATCTTCCGGCCGCGCCGGAGGAAGTTCACGTGCTGCTGTTCGAGCCGAAGTCGACCCTCAATACCGGCAACATTCAGAACGAACGGACAGTCGAGGACCTGGAACGTATCTAGCCCTACACACACGCGCGCGGATCGTGTCGCAAATCCTGCGACGATCTGCAAACATTAGCGCGCCTGGCCCGTTTATCCACAAGGTCAATCTGTCCGATCGCCACAGATCGCCCAACACGTAGGTCACCGCCAGACCGAAGCTTGCTCGCGCCGACACCTCGCTCGCCCCGACGTGCGGCACATTGCATGCCCCATCGGCCGGTCCGCCATTGTGCCACAATCCCGCCATCACACCAGGTAAGAGGAGGCAGAGCAAATGTCGCTCAACGGAAGAAGTACCCGCTGCGCTCTGATTGCCGCATTGTCGGTTGCGGGCCTCGGCGTGTGGAGCTGCGGCGATGACATCACGGGCATCGACACTCTGGGAGATCCGATCCAGCTCTCCAGCGAGATTACCCTCGACGATTTCCAGCAAGCGCTGACAGACGGCGCCGCTCGAGTCGGGATCGGCCTGGTCGGTGACGGCATGGTCGCGCAGCGGATCGTGCTGAGCCAACCCGAAGCCAAAGCAGAGGCGGAGGCGATCGAAAGCCAGATCGTGGGCATGGAGATCTCCGGCGACGACGGGATGCTGACTCTGATGCTGGACGGCTTCCAAGTCACGTTCGGCCGGGAGACGCGCTTCACCGCGGGTAAGAACGAACTCGCCTTCGAGCACTTCCAGGCGGAGGTCACGGGGGCGTTGAACGCGGGGTTCGAGCCGGCCATCCGGGCGACGCGTCCGGCGCCTGACCAGCCCCAGGATCCTGCAGTCGCAACGTTCTTCGCCCACGAGCTAAAGCTGCTCGAGAGGGGCGAAGGGCCCTGGATGTCGATCAACGTCGATGAGGACAACCTTCAGGTAAACGCGGGCCGCCAGGACGGCGAGCCCGACGGCTTTCTCAACGTCCTCGGTATGAGCGTGGAGCTGCGGGTCAGCGACGGGATCACCGAACTGGTGACCAAGGAGACCAACATCTCGGACGCGGTCGAATTCGAGGGAGTCGTGGCGTCGGTCGACCTGACCGAGGGTACGTTCACCTTCAGCGACGGCACGCTTGTCAGGCTCGTTGAAGAGACCCAGATCCTCGAGACCGATCGCGAGATCCAACTGCTTTCCCTCGAAGCCGTCTGGGAGGCGCTCGAAGCAAATCACAAAGTCGTGGCCTGGGGCGGCGGCGAACTCGAGAGCAAACAGCCGCGAGTGATCGTCGCGCTCGAGTTGCGGTTCGCGATCCACGGCGACGACGGCGGTAAGAAGCTGGTCGAGTTCGAGGGATACGTCACTTCTGTCAACGAGGGCGAGGGCTACTTCGTGCTCACGAACGGCACCAAGGTCCGCGTCACCGAGCACACCGTGTTAGTCGACAAAGGCGACGGCGAGTCGCTGATGTCGCTGGGCGCCGTTGCCGAGGCGTTGCCCGCCGGGCGCCAGGTATTCGCATACGGCGCCGCCGAAGTGGAGAGCGCCGAGCCTTTGATCCTCGTTGCCTGCGAGATGCGGTTCGTGCTCAAGCTAGCCGTCGGCGACACGCGGGAATTCGAGGGTTGGGTCCACAGCGTGAACGAAACCGAAGCCTTCTTCAAGCTGGGCAACGGCATCGTCATTCAGATTGTGGACAACACCCAGTTCAAGGCGGCCGAACACGGCACAGCGATCATGTCGCTGGCGGCACTGCGGGAGGCGCTGACCGGCCACGACGTGGTCGCCTGGGGCTACGGCGAGGTGATCGTGATCGATCCTCTGACGATCGCGGCCGCCGAGGTGTACCTGATCATGAAGTAGAGCGGCCACAGCGGCAACGGTGGATCAACGTGGGCGGAGGACGCGCAAGCGCCTCCGCCCACTGCTAGACTGAAAAGCGGACCCTACCCAATGTCGCCACTCTCCCCCTATTCTTGACGCTGAGCTACCGGTTCCGGTGCGACGTATCGAACGCGCACTGCAACACGAGCCCCAACACGAGGAGGTCTGCATGCCGCACACACGCACGCCAATCGTCCTCGCCGTTGTCGCCGGGGCGCTGGCCCTCACGGCGGCCGTCGCACCCACAACAGATGACAGCGCAGCGCCCGCAGCTACCCAAGGCGCCGCCGTCGCCTACCTGAGGATCGAGGGTATCGAGGGTGGGTCAGCAGCCCAGCGCTACGAGGGGTGGATGGACGTCGCCGCCTTCGAGTGGAACGTCTCGTCGCCTGCCGGCGGGGCCGTAGGAGCGACCCGCACGACCGCAGCCGCCGAGTTCGGCCCGCTCAGTGTGTTGAAGCCGGTCGACAAGGCCACGCCGAAGCTGGCGGAAGCCTGCGCCTCGGGGCGTCGTTATCCGGAGGCGGAACTGGTGTTCTTCGGCGCTGGCTCGACGCAGCCAATCGGCAGGGTGACGCTCACCGATGTCAGGATCGTAGAATCGGCCTCCGCCGGGGGC
Source organism: Gemmatimonadota bacterium (assembly GCA_039589375.1). Classification (GTDB taxonomy): domain Bacteria; phylum Gemmatimonadota; class Gemmatimonadetes; order Palauibacterales; family KS3-K002; genus JASFMO01. Next base: position 3,843 of record JBDHHL010000096.1, read on the forward strand.
GATATGCCGGCCCCGGAAGAACGGTTGAGCCTGAGCTTCGGCAGGGTCGAGTGGATCTACGTCGACATCGATCCGAACACAAATCGTCCGCGAGGCGAGGTGGGGGCGGGCTGGGACGTGGCCGCCAACCGACCGATGTAGGCAATCGAAGGCTCGCCGGTCGCGCGGCCACGCGAGAGGCACCGTTAGTTTCAGCCGCGCAGTATCGGCTGTGTGGGCCCTCGTCGCAGAACCTGGCCGCTGCCGGGCTGGGCGGTGATCCGGCCGTTCTCGTAGGCGACCTCGCCGCGTCGGATCGTCATGCGGGGCCAGCCGGTCACCGTCCAACCTTCGAAGAGAGAGAAGCCGGCCCGCGAAAAGAGACCGTCGCGTTCGATCTCACGTGTCTCGTCCGGGTCCCAGATGACCAGGTCGGCGTCGGAGCCGACCGCGATGGTCCCCTTGCGGGGATACAGACCGAACAGCTTGGCCGAGTTCGTGGAGTACAGCTCGACGAAGCGCTCCAGCGAGAGCCGCCCCTTCACGACGCCCTCAGAATAGAGCACGGGAAACATCTCCTGCAGGTTGGGCACGCCCGGTCGCAGGTTCTCGACATCGAGCGACGGGTCGAGCTTCTGCTCGCGGCTCCACGCGACGGTGTCCGAGCCGAGCGTGTGAACCGACCCATCCGCCAAACCCTTCCAGAGCGCCTCGACATCCGCCGCCTCGCGCAACGGCGGTTGTCCGACGAACAGCGGTCCCTCCGGCTCCAGGTAGCGCTCGCGGGTGAAGTGCAAATAGATCGGTCGCGTCTCGACGTAGACGGGCAATCCGCGCTCCTGCGCTTCGCGGCAAATGTCGAGCGGCTCCGCCGCCGACAGGTGGACCACGTAGATGGGTGCGCCGGTTGTCTCGCAGTAAGCGATGGCGCGTCGCGTGGCGATCGTCTCCGAGAGTAGCGGCCGACTGTCGGCGTAGTGCCGCAGCGAACTCTTCCCTGCTTCGACGAGATCACGCGTCGCCTCCGCGATGATCGCGGGGTCCTCGCAGTGCACCACCGACATCAGTCCCGCCTCGCCCGCCTGCCGCATCACGCGGACGAAGTCGGTGAGGTTCCGATCGAAGGTCTCGATGACCATGAAGATCTTGATGCTGGTGTGCCCGGCTTCGGCCAGCGCGCGGATGCCCGCCTCGTCCAGCTCGCTCGGATCGACGAGCACCGGGTGCAGCATGATGTCACAGATCGCGTTCTCGCGGACGAAGCGCTCGTCCCGGGCGACACCCTCCTGAAGCGCCACACCCTGGCCCGGGTAGGTCATGTTGCCGACGGTTGTGATACCGCCCGCCAGCGCCGCTTCCGAGCCGCTGGCCAGATGGTCGGCGAACCGGTACTGCGCGGGCGTATCCTCGCCCTGGGTCAGGTGCGCGTGCGGGTCAATACCGCCCGGCAGAACCAGTAGGCCGCCAGCATCGATCACACGCTCGCCGCGTCCGCCTCCGAGCGGCCTTCTGCCGTGGCCACGAGGCCGCCGCGGACGAGCAGCCCTTGTTGTCTGCTTGCGCCCGAGGCGGCACCTGCGCCCCGGGGTGTCGTGGCGGCCAGCGCCGCAACGCCGAGACCCGTCCTACAGAGGAAGTCGCGACGCGAAATGCTGTCGATCATAACGGTCCTCTAGTTCCCATTTGCAGCCGAAGCTGTTCGAGTCGCTCTTGCGCATGCTCGACCATCAACTGCAGCTCCGGGTCGCAGTCCTGCCAGAGCTCGACGAAGCGGGCGTAGTGTTCCGCCGCCTGCAAGGGCTCGCTGAGTCGCTCGTGGATCTGGGCGCGGCGCAGGTGCGCTGGCGCCACGTAGGCGATCTCGTAAGCCTGCAGATCACCCAAGGACGCGAGCCAGCCCAGTGCTTCCCGGCTGCGCCCGGTTACATCGAGAAGCTCCGCCATGAGGTACCGCTCCGCGGCCATCGCGATAACCGGCGAGGTGTAAACCTCATCGTAGTGTCCCTCGAACGGTGCAGCCTCCAGCGTGCGCAGCGCCTGCTCCGCTTCACCGTAGGCACCTGCCAGGGCCGCGCGAACCCCCGGGACCAACGTCGCTGACAGGTTGCCGCCCACTGCCCACTCCACGCTCTTCAGCTGGTCGGCGTACCCTAGTGCCTCCGATTCCCGACCGAGACGCGCGCTGAGTAGACCGAGTAGATACAGCCGGATCGCTCGCTGTGCATCGAGCGGAGGAAGCAGCAGCGGGACGGTGCTGGGCGGCAGGGTGCTCGCATCCCACCTCTCCACTTCCGCCAGCCGTTCTTCCAACACACCTCGTTCGTAAGGGGCAAAGGGTAGCAAAGCGAGATACGCGCGGTGGCTCGCGCCGATGGGATACAGCCGATCGAGCTCGTCCAGTTCACGCTCGGCTTCCGCCCAACGTCCGAGCGCAACGGAGAGGTAGGCCAGCAACGCGTGGCCGGCGGCGCGCACCTGGGTGGGCCGGTGCGGTGCCGTCATCGCCTCCACGACCCAGCGACCATCGAGCGGCTGCTGGAAGAACGAAGTGGCCGCCATCGCCGACGAGAACAACCCCAGAGTTACCACCGACTGGAGTTCGACCTCAGCCTTTGCCCGCAAAGCGGGGTCGCCGCTGGCCAGGGCTTGCATGACGCGTATCGTTGTCGCGAACCAATGAGCTGGGTTCGTCGCCAAAGCGCGGTTCAACAGAGAGTCCGCCGCGATCCGGTCCCCTCGCTTGATGGCCAGCACCGCGAGATGGTGGAGCACCAAGACATCGTTGGGGCTCGCGGCCAGCGCCCGCTCGAAGGGAAGGCGAGCGCGCTGCATCGAGCGTCCGTGAGTCGGGCCCAAGTGCCAGAGCGTCTCCCCCAACATGTAGTTCGCTTCGAACTCGTCCGGATACTCTCCCAGCACGACGCCGTAAGCATCCTCCGCGGCCTCCATATCACCGGTGAGGAAAGCCTGATGGCCCACGAGGAGCCGCCGTTCCCGAGGCGGTAACTCGGCACTGTCACGCAGGGCGTGAGCGGCGTGAGCACGACCGGCTGCTCCACCTTCCCAAGATGCCACCACGGCGAGTTTGTAGCGGGCCAGAACGAAGGCGCTGTCCAGCTCCAGCGCTCTCCTGTACGCATCGAAGGCGCCATCTAGATCGCCGTGCCCAAGTGCGACCTGACCCTCCAGATAGGCTTTCAGCGCAGGGACCGACTGGGTCGTCCGTGCGGCCAGGCGCACCAACCGGTCCCCGGGCCGGCCGGCCAAACCCACGACCAGATGCCGTGCGAGACTGTCGACGAGCGCCTGAAGCTCCACCTCCCGTCCCGGCACCGCCTCCGCGGTGGTCCGCTCACCGTTGATCGCATCATACAGTGAGGCCGTCATCTCCATGCGTTCGGGAGAGCCGACCACGCTGCCCAGCACAAAGAGACCCGCACCGAAGCGAGCGGCGACGGCCGCCGCCGTCTCCGGATCGGGCGCATCCCCCTCGTCCAGAGACAGACCGCTCAGCAGCGCATGCGGATCCACTGTGCGGAGCTCACCCGCACCGTCCAACGCGTTGCTTAGCAGGTGGACCATGCCCTCGTGCAGGTACGACAGGTCTTCCCCGCCCCGAACCGCGAACGGGAAGACGGCGATTCGATTGGCCGACAGATCTGAGACCGGCGAGGGCCGCCGCGCCCAAACCCACCACGCGGCGACGATCACGACCAGGACGACCGCTGCGGCGGCTACGAGGCGGAACGGGCGGAGCGTCGGCCGCAGGCCCTCCGCGGGCCCAGCAGTCGCGGCGGCCGCGCGGCGGACACCCTCCGGCGTGATGTCGAACGCCCAGGCGAGCACGACGGCGATGGGAAAACCCACGAGGGTGAGAACAACAACCAGCGTAAGGGCCCAGTCCGGAAGATTCAGCGCCGGGAAGGCGATCTCGGCCGCCTGCCAGATGACGAAGGCGACGGCGGCGTAGACAACGGCAACGCGATACACACGACGGCGTTTCAACTCGGTCAGGAACCGGCGGAAATCCATCACTCGCCCCCAAGTGACTCGGAAAGGCGCCTGGCCTTCTCCATCAGCGGGCCGAATCGCTCGTCGGACCGCAGTTTCGACAGGAAAGGATCCCGCTCGCTAAAGTATCGCACGTTCCAGATGCCGTAATCGATCGTGTGATCGAGCCAGTGGATCGCGCGTTCGTTCTCACCGATCTGGGCATACCCACCGGCTAATAACAGAGACCAGACGTCATCCCACCACACCGCCTGCTCGAGTCGCTCCGTCACAGCCGCCAGCGCCTGCTCCCTTTCTCCCAGCCACGCATGCTTCAGCAGGGTCGCAAGCGCCGTCAGGATGTGCCCCGGACTATCGCTCGCCATCTGATCCGCCAGCCGGACGGCCTCGCCCACGTTGCCGTCCGCGGCGTGCAGATACGCCAGTAAGTTCCGATACGGTGACTTCGCTTCCTCCAACTCGTGTTGCCAATCCTGCCAACCATCAAGTGCTGCGTTGTAATCCCCGTTCAGCCAGTGGAGAAAGCCCAAGCCCCCCCTATTCATTGGTCTCAGAGGGTCAATCTGGGCCAGTCTCTCCAACAGGCGGCGTGCCCCGTCGAGGTCCCAGCCTCCGGCTGCGCGCCAGTAGCCGCCACACAGGTGTGCGATGACGTTGTTCGGGTCGAACTGCAGTGTGCTGGAGAAGTGCCGAATCGCGCTTCGCGTGTCGCCGCGTGCCTGAGAGATCATGCCCTGCAGAGCATACGCCGCAGCGGACTCTGGATTGATCGCCAGTGCTCGATCCGCGCATACCCGGGCCTGCTCCAGAAGACCGGCGTAGGTCTCCGGAGGCCTGTTCATCTGGTCGACCTGCTGCCAGTAGATCTCGCCCTTCACAGCAAGAAGCAGGTCGCTGTCCCCGCCGATCTCGAGACCGCGATCGATCAGGTCCAGCGCACGGTCGTGGGACTCCTCGCTGAGGAGCCAGAGGAGCGCCCGTGCCCTGAGGTAGCACTCGTAGGCCTGCAAGTTGTCGATCGGCCGCTCGACCAGGCGCCGCTCTTCGTGCGGAGTCAGCTGAAGCTTCAACGCATCCACGATGGAGCGAGAAACCTGCTCCTGCATCGTGAAGACGTCCTCGATCGTTCCGCTGTACTTCTCGGCCCACAGGTGTTCGTCGGCATGCGCGTCGATCAGTTGCGCCGTGATACGCAGATCGTCACCCGCCTTTCGCACGCTGCCCTCGAGCACGTACTGGACGTTCAGCTCCTTACCGATGGTCCGAACGTCTTGCTGCGTGCCTTTGAGTGCCATCGCCGAACTGCGTGAGATCACACGCAGGCTGCGCAGGTGAGATAGGTCGGTGGTGATCTCCTCGGTCAGCCCGTCGCTCAGGTAGGCGTCCTGGGGATCGGGGCTGAGGTTGTCGAAGGGGAGGACAACGATCGATTTCTTGCGCTCGGTCTCTGGGGTCTCGACGATAGCCGTGGTCGTCGGCTCGGCCGCTCTGGGCGTTCCCGGCCTCAGCTCATATGCCCACGCGAGCACCAGCGCGATGGGGAAGCCGAGCAGCACCAGGATCACGATGTAGGCCCGGAGGGTTCCCAGGCCGAGCGGGTCCAGGATGACCTCGGCGGCGCTAAGGACACCCAGACCCACGACCGCGTATATCACGGCCACGCGGTAGACGCGCCGGCGTTTGAGTTCGCCGAGGAAGGCCTGCAACCGAGAGGGCGGGTCGTTCATCGCTCTCTCATCTCGCTTCGACGGTTGGACGCGGAAAGTCCATGCGGCGGACCAGGTCGTGGAAGCGCGGGTCGGACGTCAGGTTGTCCCAGTTGTATGGCTCCCTTCCCAGCCAGATCAGCCAATGAGTTCGCTCTTCGTAGCCCTTCTCCAGCCACGCGAAGGCTTCGTCGATCTCATCGAGCCCAGCGTAGACGTGCGCTCGGCTTACCGGCGACACGTACCTGCCACGCGCGGCGAGCTCGTCGAGTCGGTCGAGCTGCTTCAAAGCGTCGGCTCTCCGTCCCAATCGGCCGTAGAGATCCCCTAGGAGACCGATCGCCGGATCATAATCGGGGTCGCCCACAGCTATCGTGTTCCGCGCGGCGGCGAGCGCTTCCTCGTACCTTCCCTGTGCCGCGAGTGTTATTGCGAGACCGTCGTGGCCGCCGTAGTACTCCGGCTCCAACGCCACTAACCTCTCAAACGCTTCCACGGCCTCGGCCTTCCGCCCGGCCCAGAGCAGCAAGAACCCGATGTTGTAGCTGACCTCCCTAGACCGGGGATCCAATCGTTCGGCACGCGCCATGAGCTGCATCGCGTGATCGTTCTCTCGCCATATCCCGCCCTCGAGCATCGCGTACCATACCAGAGCGAGCTCGAGGGCTCGCTCGAACCCTTCCCTTGCCGCACGCCAATCGTAGCGATGCGACATCGCCTCGACTGCCATTGCGGTGTGGGCCTCCGCCAGACCCTCGTCCAGCGCCAGAGCCCTCTCTGCCGCCGCCCTCGCATAGGGCCACGAGTCGTTCGGATGAACGCCCCCGAATCCGCCCAGAGCGGCATAGGCGTACGCCAGGCCCGCGTAGCCCTGAGCGTAACTGGAATCGACCTCGACCGCGCGCCGGAAGTGCTGGATAGCCTGCTCGATCGCTTGCGGCTCCCATTGGCCCAAGTAGTCGCGGCCCAACAGGTAGTAGTCGTAGGCCTGGAGATTCTCGGTGGGGCGAGCCGCCAACGACCTGCGCTCCGGCTCGAGGAGTGTCAACTCCAGCGCCTCAGCGACGTGAAGCGCGATATCGCTCTGGACGCCGAAGATGTCCTCCAGCAACGCTTCGTAAGTGTTGTTCCAGATGCTCCTCTCATCCGACACCTGGATCAGCTCGGTGGTGACACGAACCACGCGGCCGCTTCCCTGAAGTTGCAGGCGGACCGAACCATCGACGATGAAATCGACGCCCAGCTCGTCGCCAATCTCCGAAACCGTCTTGTCGGTGTCCTTGTATTGACGGGCACTCGTTCGCCCGATGACTCCGAGGGCACCGACGGCGCTGAGCCTGGAGTGTATCTCCTCGGACACACCGTCGGCGAAGTACTCGTCGTCCGCAGCCCCCAAATTCTCCAGCGGCAGCACCACGAGCATCGTCATGTCGGCGGGGGCACCGCCATCTTCCCCCAGCAGGAGCCAGCCGGCCGCGACGACCAACGCCACGACCGCGAGACCCGCCGCCGCCACGATGGCTCCACCACGTCGAGTCGAGAGCGGCGCCGCTCCCGCACCCGGTGCCGTGCGCTTCACACCTTCCGGCGTAATATCGAACGCCCAGGCGAGAACCAGCGCGATCGGGAAACCGAGGAGGGTCAGAACGACGACAAAGGTGAGCGTCCAGGCTGGCAGGTTGAGAGCTGGGAAGGCGATCTCCGCCGCCTGCCAGATCACGAAGGCGACAAGAGCATAGACAGCGGCCACGCGATAGACGCGTCGGCGTTTGAGCTCCGAGAAGAATACCCGCACGTTCATCGACCGCTGCCTGCTCCCTCCAAGTGAATCCACCATCTGTTCGCTGAAACAGGAGCGCCCACTGGACGAACTTCCGCTGCTGCAGGAATCGGATGAGAGGAGGGCGTATGCTGGCGCATCGCTCAATTCAAGTTCAGTCGGGCGAGGAGTTCCTGGAATTCGGGGTACCGTCGCAGGTGCTCGAACGTCGGGTCGGAGCCGATTTCGGTGATCCAGCCGGTCCGAGTCTCCACACCTCGTCTCAACCACTCAATGGCCCGGTGATCTTCTCCCATGCGTGCGTACAGTAGACCCACCCAGAGCGGGGAGACGTACCGCTCCCCCGCGACCTCCATGAACTGACTCTCGATCCGACGAACTTCCGATTCGTTTCCTGCCAAGGCGTGGGCCCCGGCGAGGTGGGCTCGACTCCACGGGTGTCCTGACAAATTCCACGCGGTCTCGCAAGCCGCTATCGCCTCCTCATACTCACCTTTGAACGTCAGGCTAATACACAGAAACAAGTGCCCAATCCAAAATTCCGGCGCGCGGTCAATTACGGCCCGCGTCTGCTCGATCGCCTCATCGAACCTCTTGGCAGCTACGAGGTTCCGAGCCAGATCCATCGTAATAATGGGCGCCAGTGGATCGAGCTCCTGAGCCCTGCGACCTGCTGCTATTGCCTCGTCATGGCGGCGCAGGTCGCACAGCAGCAAGCCCAGCCGCGTGTGTGCCAGGGCATTGCTGGGACTTAGCTCGATCGCTCGCCGCAGCATGCTCTCAGCCTGGGGATACTCGTAGTCGAAAGCGTGTTTGATCATTCCAAGGGCCGCGTACCCCTCGGACATCTCGTCATCGAGCTCCAGGGCCCTCCGCCCTAGCTCCTCAGCCCTCCGGCTTGTCTCCGACGGTTCGGAAAAACCTAACACCGCCAGCGTCAAGTAGGCGTCGGCGAGTCTGGCATGAGCCAGCGCGTAGTTCGGATCCGCTGCGATGGCTTGCTCGAAGTACCCGATGGCTTTCTCGACATCCTCCTGCGCGAACTTGTTCCAGTGATACTGCCCGAGCAGGCAGAGATTGTACGCCTGCAGATTATCCGTGGACCGAGCCTCGATCCGGGCACGCTCGGCCGGCGTCAATTCCGCCTGTAGAGCGCCGGCCACGCGCTGCGCTATATCGCTCTGCACATCGAGCAGGCTTTCAGCGGAGAGATCGCGGTCGTAACGCTCGGCCCACAGATGCTCGTCCTGCTGCGCGTCGATCAGCTGCACGTTGATCCGGACTGTCTCACCTTCGCGGAAAACGCTCCCCTCTAGCAGGTAACGGGCGTTCAGTTCCCGGCCGATCTCGCGCAGGTTCTTGGGGCTGTCGCGGTACTCCATCGCCGACGTGCGGCCCCTGACGCTCAAACCGCCGACCTTGGAGAGCTGGGTGAGGACCTGTTCGTGGATGCCGTCGGTGAAGTACACGTCACCCTGAAGCCCGCTCAGGTTCACGAACGGAAGTGCCGCAACGGAGGGACGCCCCGATTCGGACGCCGCGACCGGAGTCGGCTCCGCGGGTTCCATGTCCGGCTTCTCACCTGGTCTTAGGACAGCGACGAGCAACCCTGCGATACCCAGCAGCGCGGCGATCATCAGCAGTTCCGGCCCGCTCACCCGTTGCCGCCCCCTCTCGCCGTGGTACCAGGCGACGACCAGAATCAGGAAGAAACCGACGACGAGAAAGATGTGGACGCCCCGCTGAAGCGATGTCGGGAGGCTCCAAGGGTCGGCGAGCACTTCAATCGCCTGGAAGACCAGCCAGGCGCCCGCCAGGTAGGCGAGGACCCATTGGAACAGCTTGCGCTGTCGCAGTCGTTGCAGGACGGTGGGCATGGGCTCCAAGCCCGTCTATTCAGACTCGCACCGGACTTACCGAACGAGTTGGGGCTGCGGGCCAACGGTCTGATGCTGACGTCAAGATGTGCGTTAAGGCGCCCTGCGGCAATCTTCGGTCAAGAGAGGACGCCGACGTGCCCGAAGCTCATGGTCTAGCGCTGCTGCTCCAAGAGCTTCTGGAAGCGCGGGTGGTCGCGCAACGGATCCCAGGTCGGGTCGACTCGCAGCATGGCCGCGGAGTGAGGCCCGGGAACCGAAAGCAGGTGCTCCAGTTGCTCGACTGCGGCGTCGTACTCCCCGACCATCGTGTAGATCTGCGCGAACTCTAAGATTCGGTACGGCCCCACGGCCGCGTCTTTGTCGAGCGGGGCCAGCTCGACGCCGATTCTCCCCTCGGGGATCGCCTCATCGTACCGGCCCAGGCCCGCGTAGGCGATCCCGAGAGCGCTATGCAGTCGGGGATCGGCCGGCAGCTCCTCCATTCGGGCCTCGACCACAGCTCTTGCCGAGTCATAGTAGGCTCGCTCGAGCTCACGGTTTCCGGTAAGCCCGTAGACCCGCGCGTACAGCTGAGCTCGCGGGACGAAAACGTAGATCACATCCAGGTAGTCGCGCTCCCAAAGGGCTAGCTGGTCTAGAGCGCCAGCGTAGTTCCTGTCAGACAGCTCGAACTGAACCTGCAACAGCGGGCCCAGCCAACCGGGAGAAGCCCCAGCCTGCGAGGCCCGCGCGAGCGCCGCCCGTGCGCGCTCCGTGTTGCCGTCCCAAGCCAAGTACGCGCACGCCAGCTCTACATAGAGGACCCCGAAATCGGGCAGGAGAGCGATGGCGCGTTCGTACGAGCGCTCCGCCTCCGGATACCTGCGCAACCAGCGGTAGACTCCTCCGACGTTCATCGGGTGGATAGCGTAACGCGGGTCGAGGCTCTGAGCTTTGCGCTGGAACTCCAGAGCTTCCTCAAACTCCCCCTGCCACAACTTGATCAGCCCAATGAAGCGCCACAGCTCGCTCTCGTTGGGCAGGCTGCGTTGGGCGACAGCACAATGCTCGAGCGCGCGATCGTGCTCCAGGAGAGTCCAGTAGTAGAAGCAGAACATCAAATGGGCTTCCGGCAGGTCGGGGTCGAGACGCAGCGCTTCATCGAGCGCCGCCCTGGCCTGGGCAAGTCGCTCGGCCGAGCGATCCCAGAACAGGTGATACATCCCCGTGTGCTCGAACCCGAGCCACGCGTGGGCCAGGGCAAACGTCGAGTCGAGCTCCACAGCCCTCTCGAACATCTGGATCCCCAACTGTAGCTCCCGCTCGAGGAACCCGCGCCGATGATAGTCGATGCCGCGCAGGTAGTAGTCGTAGGCCTCGAGGTTCTCGGTGGGCTCGGCCCCCAACGCTTCACGCTCGGCGCCCAGCAAAGTGACCTGCAGAGCCGCGGCCACCCGCTCGGCGATGTCGGTTTGGATTCGGAAAATCCCGGAGAGCGTCTCCTCATACGGCTCCGTCCAGACGTGCGTCTCGTCCGAGGCCCTCACGAGCTGGGGCATCACCCGGACGCGGCTCTCCCCCTCCCCTACCCTCTCCCAGCGGACCGTGCCCTCCAGGAGATAGTCGACACCCAGCTCTTCGCCGATCTCTCGTATCGTCTTGTTCGTGTTCTTGTACTGGATCGCGCTCGTGCGCCCGATCACGCCCAGCCCACTAATTCGGGCCAGCCGGCTGGTGATCTCTTCCGTGACCCCGTCGGCGAAATACTCTTCCTCCGGCGGCCCCAGGTTCTCGAACGGCAGCACGACCAGCGTCTTTCGCTCGTCCGGCGGTTCCCCTCTCACGCGCAGCATCCACCATCCGGCGGCGACAACGAGCGCCAGTACGGCGAGTCCGGCCATCGCCGGCGGCAACCAGCCGCGCCGCGCCGACACCATCTCTTCGCCGGCGCGCGGCTCGGTGCGTCTTACTCCTTCGGGGGTGATGTCGAAGGCCCAGGCGAGAACCAGCGCGATGGGGAAACCCACAAGGGTCAGAACAACGACAAAGGTGAGCGTCCAAGGCGGCAGGTTGAGAGCCGGGAAGGCGATCTCGGCGGCCTGCCAGATGACGAACGCCACCACCGCGTAGACCACGGCGACGCGGTAGACCCTCCGCCGCCTCAGCTCGGCCAGAAACGCTCGGAGCTGTGAGTCGCCGCCGCTCATGATCAGCACCACTTCTCCAGTCCCATCTTCCGGAACAAAGCGGTGAACCGGGGATGCGACCGCACCTCATCATCGAACAGCGGATCGCTCGCCACGTGGAAGAGGGATCGGTCATGCTCCTCGTAGGCACGCTCCAGCGCATCCAGCGTCTCATCGCGCTCGCCCAGCGCGGCGTGTATCCGCGCCCGCCAGGAGGAAAGGGCCGCGCCTCTGTTGGTCCGCTCCTCGAAGTCGGCGAGGGTCTCCCTCGCCTTCGATGCGTTTCCCGCCCGTGCGTGCGCGACGGCCAGATAGCTCAAGTAGAAATGCGTCGGACCACCCAAGTCGACCGCCCTGCCGAGCTCGGAGATCGCCTCGTTCGGGCGCCCCGTCAGCAAGTAGGCTGTCCCGGCCCAGTAATGAGGCTGAGCGTGCTCCGGCTCCCGCTGTATGACCTCCAGAGCTTCCCGCAGATAGCTCTCGTACTCACCCCGGGCCCATAGCACCCACCAGGGGAAACTCCTCGGCGTCCAGTCGAGGGGATCGAGCTCCTCGGCGCGCCGGGCTCTTTCGAGGGCTTCCTCGAACTGCTTCTCGAAATACAAAAGGAATATGGCGTACCAAGCGCGGGCCCGGGCCTCGTTCGGGTTTACCTGGATAGCTCGCTCGAATCGCTGACGCGCCGCCTCACGGTCCCAATCGTGGGTCATTGCAATGATGCCCAAAATCGTGTGCGCCTCGGAGAGGGTCGAATCGAGATCGAGTGCCCGTCGGGCCGTCTCCCTTGCCTTCGCCAGCGCTTCTTTGGCCTCCGACCCGGCAAACCTATTGAGTTGATCGTAGGCGGCGGCGAGCCCGGCGTAGGCGGGAGCGTACGTCGGGTCCAGCTCAATCGCTCTATTGAACGACTCGATCGCCCGATGGGTCCATGACTCGGGCACCAGTTCGGCCAAGCAGACCCGCGCCCTCAAGTAGTGGTCATAGGCCTCGAGGTTATCTGTGCGGGGTCGCTCGAGGGCCGCAGATGGATCCGCAAGTCTGATCCTTAGCTCGCTAACGATGCTGGCCGCGATCTCGTCCTGGATCTCGAAGATATCGCTGAGATCGCGGTCGTACCGCTCCGACCACAGGTGGTAGCCGTCGGTCGTGTCGACCAGCTGCGCTGTGATGCGCAGCCGGTCCCCCGACTTGCGCACGCTCCCTTCCAGAACGTGTGTCACGCCCAAAGCTCGACCCACCTCGCGGATGTCGCGGCGCTCCCCCTTGAACTGGAAAGAAGACGTGCGGGCGGTGACGCGGAGGCCGGGGATCTTCGTGAGCGCGTCGATCAGTTCTTCCGACATCCCGTCGCTGAAGTACTCCTGGTCGCTCTCCGGACTCATATCGGCGAAGGGGAGCACCGCGATCGACTTGCGTGCCTCGGTGTCGCCTTCGCCAGCGGCTCGCTCGACCTTGCCCGGAGCGACGGGCTCTGCGCTCTCCGCCTCGGTGCGCTTCACACCTTCCGGCGTGATATCGAAAGCCCAGGCCAACACGAGGGAGACCGGGAAGCCGAGGACGGTGAGTAGAATGACCAGGGTGAGCACCCAGGCGGGGAGGTTGAGGCCGGGGACCGCAATCTCCGCCGCCTGCCAGATGACGAAGGCGACGGCGGCGTAGACGACCGCGACGCGGTAGACGCGGCGACGTTTGAGCTCGGACAAGAACGCGCCCAGTGCTTTCACTCGATGAGCTCCGATAGGCCGATGGATCGGAGCAGCTCCTTGTATCTTGGATCCGATTGGATCGAGTCGAGTACCGGGTCGACTGGGAAGAAGAGCGGCCAATCGGTCCGCGCCTCGGTGGCCCGGTACAGCCATTCAATGGCCTCATCGTTCTCGCCGAGGCCGATATACACGATCGCGATGTAATCAGGATTCACGAACCGCTTGGCCGACAACTCCTGAAGCTCACGTATCACCCGCTGCGCATCGCTTCTTCTACCGGCACGCGCGTAGGCAAAGCCCAAGTAGGCGGCGGGGATCAGGTTTCGCTCTCCAAGCATCTCTGCAACGTACTCGAGATCCGCTATGCCTTCTTCGAACCTTCCGAGTTGCACGTGGACAGGGCCCCGAAGTGCGCGCACTATGGCATTGGAGTCTGCTCGTATGGCATCGCTGTATACCTCGATCGCCTGGTCGTATTGCCGAGACACGTAGAGGAGGTACCCCACGTTCATCCTGACGTAGGGCGATTGGGGATCCAGCGCGAGAGCCCGCTGCACCGCCTGACTTGCCTCGGCGAAACGAGCCCGAGAATAGAGGGAAATCCCCAGCCAGTGCGGCGCCGGTGCGTAGTTCGGATTTAGCTCGATCGCCCGCCGGAAGGCGGCCTCGGCGGCTTCAAAATCCCAATCGTAGAAGAGGAGGGCACCTCCGAGCGAAGTGTGGGCCTCCGCCAACGTCGGGTCCAACTCCAGCGCCCGCTCTGCCGCCTCACGCGCCTGGGGAAACACATCCCGCGGCGCCAGGCCCCAGCCTTGCGTCTGGATCATGTAAGTGTCGGCGAGGCCGGTATAGGCGAGCGCGAAATCGGGATCGAGGCCTATCGCAGCTTCGAAGTACTCGACGGCGCGCTCGAGCCCCTCCGCGCTCAGCTGGTTCCAGTAGTAGCGGCCGAGCATATAGAGGTCGTAGGCGGCGAGGCTCTCGGTCGGGTGCCGTTCGATCCGCTCGCGCTCGGTCAGCGTGAGCTCGACCTCGAGGGCGGACGCGACTCTCTCAGCGACTTCACTCTGTATCTCGAAGAGGTGTGCGGCCGTCAGGTCCCGGTCGTACTCCTCTGACCAGACATGCTCGTCGCGATCGGCATCGATGAGCTGTACCGTAAGCCGTACCCGGTCTTCGGCTTTTCGCGCACTACCCTCCAGCAAGTAGTTCACGCTCAACTCCCCCGCGATCTGCCGCGCCGGAGGCCGCGCCTCTCTGTATTGCATCACCGAGGTTCGCGAGATCACCCGGATCGCCGATACCTGGGAAAGCTGTGAGGTGATCTGCTCGTGCATCCCATCGGCGAAATAGGCATCGCTGGGATCGGGACTAATATTGTCGAAGGGAAGCACTGCGATGGCCGGTCTTTCACCCTCCACCGCCAGCATCGGTTCGGAGATCGTAGCCGCTTCTTCTTTCGGCCGCACGATGGTGAGCAAGATGGCCGCGATCGTTGACAGGGCCGCGATCATCAGCAGCTCCGCCCCGCTGGCACGCTGACGCCCCTTCTCGCCGTGGTACCAGGCGAGCACCAGCGTGACGAAGAAGCCAACGACGAGAAGAAGATGGAGCGTCCTCTGGAGTCCGGCGGAAAGGTTCCAGGGATCCGCCATCACTTCGACGCCCTGAAAGACCAGCCACGCCCCCGCCAGATAGGCGATAGCCCACTGGACCAGTCTACGTTCCTTTAAGCGCTGGAAAAGTGACTCGTCAGGCATCGTTCAGACGATCTTACGTTTCCAATCAGTCTTCGAATCCGACCAACCTTCGGAGCTCGTCATACCTCGGATCGGACCTCAAATCTCTGTGGAGCGTTCTCCCATAGGCCGACTTCAGATACACCACCGTACCTCCACGCTCCTCTACAGCTCTTCTCATCCACTCAAAGGCGGAGTCGCTTTCTCCGAGTCCCACGTAGATGTTGGCGACAGCCATCGCGCCGATCGATCCTTGGGTGTGCAGATCTAGAGCATCATCGAGGACCATCTCTGCTTTTTCTCGCGCCCCTGCCTTCCCGTAATCCCATCCCACATACGCGACCATAGTCGGATTGCCAGTGGAACGGCTGACTGCGTCCACTCTGTCCGCATGGATGATTGCCGCTGCGGAGTCGCCCGTCATGGCGTAGTTGTGGGCGAGATAGATGTGTGCCCATACAAAGCCCGGATCCAGCTCCAGCGCCTTCCTCAACCATGCGATCGATTCGTCGTATCGGTTGGCGTAGAAGTACGTGATGGCCACCCAGGCATTCATCACAGGCGTAAGCGGATCGAGCTCCACCAGCCGCGTTGCCATCTCTATGGCCTCTTCATCTCGTTCCATCCAGGACAGGTACTGAGCATAGAGCTGGTAGACATCAGTACTACCGGGACTGAGCTGCAGGGCACGTCGGAAATATGGCTCGGGGCCCGACATGTCCCAGTCCGCAACGAACTTGATGGACCCGAGCAGGGCGTATGCTTCTCCCAGGTTCTCGTCGAGCTCGATTGCCCTGGTCGCCGCGTCAGTCGCCTTCTCGTAGCCTTCACCTGCGGTCGACGAAAAGACGCGAGGGAGCTCGCGGTGACTCCAGGCCAGGCCGATAAAGGCGTGCGCGAACGTCGAATCGAGAGCGATGGCCCTTTCAAAAGACTCCATAGCTCTTCGCCAACCCTCCGGGGTGTGTTCGCGCGAGAACATGCGTCCCCGCAGATAATGATCGTAGGCCTCCAGGTTGTCGGTGGGGCGTGCCGCGACCCGCTCGCGCTCCTCGGGTGTGAGTACGGCTTTCAGTTCGGCAGCGATCTGTGTCGCGATCTCGCTCTGAATGTCCAGAAGGTTCTCGATCGAGAGAGGTCGGTCGTAGGTCTCCGCCCAGACGTGATCGTCCGTGTGAGCGTCGATCAGCTGCACGGTGATGCGAACGTCGTCCTGTGCCCTCAACAGGCCGGCTTCCAGTACGTATCGTACGCGCAGCGCCTCGGCGATCTCACCCATGGCCATAGGAGAATCACGAAAACGCACCACCGACTGGCGTGAGATGACCCGAAGACCGCTGAGCTTTGAGAGCCGGGTCAGTATCTCGTCGTGGATGCCGTCAGTGAAGTAGAGGTCTTCCTCTCGTCCGCTCCGATTCGTCCAGGGGAGCGCGGCGATGGACGGCCGGTCGTCAGGCAGAGCGTATACAGTGGCCTCGTCTTCGCCCTGAGTGGTCTTCCCGCTTCCTGAACCGACCAGCGTTATCGCTATAGCGCCGACCGCCAGAAGGCTGGCAATGATCAACAGCTCTGCTCCGCTCACTCGCTGACGACTCTTCTCGCCGTGGTACCAGGCGAGGATAAGGACGACGAAGAGACCGATGAGAAGAAGGACGTGGATGGCCCGCTGGAGTCCCGGCCCGATGCCCCAGGGCTCGGCCATCACCTCGATCGACTGGAAGACGACGAACGCGGCGGCGAGGTACGCCAGCGCCCACTGGAAAAGCTTGCGCTCCTTCAGCCGCTCGAGCAGAGAGGACATATCACAATCCGGTCAAGGCCTCAGGCCCATCTCGTGCAACAGTTCGAGGTACCGCGGATCGTCATCGAGCGTCTTGAAGGACGGCCGAAAAAAGTTGAACAAGAGCCCCACTTCCCTGATCTCGTAGGCGGTTCTCAACGCATCAACGGCTTCCCTTTTGCGGCCCAGACGCTCGTAGGCGATGGCCTGGCACTGGTAGCAGGGAATCGCAGCCGACGCAGAGAGATCGGCGAGCCAGAGACTCTCCCAATCCAAGACCTGCCATCTTCGTTCATAGGTTCGCGCCGACTCCGGACTCGTTCCTGTACGAACCAGTGTCTCCACCAAAGCCTCGAGGGCGTCGTCGTAGCTAAGGCCCATCTCGTAGGCGAGCTCGACATGGGGAAAGAAACCTGGTGGTGCCTCGAGCCAGGCCTCTTCGTCCCGGAACATCGCGACGGAGCCTGGGAGCGGCGCGACGGCCTCGAACAGCTCAGCCGCCTCGCTCAGTCTGCCCGCCCCCCAAAGCGCGGTGGCAAGGTTCCACCGGTGAATCTGGGAGAGCGGGTCGAGCTCCAGAGCCCTAGACTTCACCTCGACCGCCTCATCCCAGCGTCGCCGCAACAGCAGAAGATCACCGTAGAAGTTGTGCGCCGTGACGTAGCCCGGGTTGAGCTCGATGGCCATCAGAAACTCCCTCTCCGCCCGTTCCCAGTCGTGCTCCACATACATCAGCACGATGCCCAGTGCCGCGTGGGCTTCCGCCGAAGCGCTGTCGAGAGCCACCGCCCTGCGTGCCGCCCAGGCGGCGACCGAGTCCGCGGCCTCTATCTCCGACCGCCTGGCGCTCGGCGAGGCGTCCGGATCGAAGCTCCAGAAGAAGGGGCGCGAGCCGCAGAGACTCGCCAGCCCGCTATAGGCCAGGGCGAACCCGCTGTCCGCTTCGATCGCGCGACCGTAGAACTCGGCGGCCCGCTCGAGCCCATCCCTCCCCGCGGTGAGGCGGGTGTTGAAGTGATAGCGGCCCAGCATGTAG
>JBDHHL010000097.1:0-11512 GCA_039589375.1 Gemmatimonadota bacterium
GGGTCCACTTTCAACGACAGCGTTCGTGATCATCGGGGCGGTGAAGGTCGTCGTGATCTTCACCTTGTGGTTGTTGGCCGTGGCCGGCGTGACCCTGGTGGAGCGCAAGATCGCAGCCTGGATTCAGGACCGCAGCGGGCCGAACCGCGTGGGGCCGTGGGGCATTCTTCAGCCGATCGCCGATGGTCTCAAGAACTTCATCAAAGAAGAAAACCTGCCGGAAACGGCTAGCCGCTGGCTGTTCTACGTCGCGCCGATCGTCTCGATGTTCCCCGCGTTCGTCGTGTTCGCGGTCATCCCGATAGCGGCGCCCATGGCGACACCGTGGGGAACCGTGAAAGTGATGATCGCCGACATCCCGATCGGGTTCCTTTTCGTGCTGGCGCTGGCGTCGTTGGGCGTATACGGGCTCGTCTTGGGAGGCTGGGCATCCAACAGCAAATACCCCTTCCTGGGCGGCGTCCGGGCTACGGCGCAGATGGTAAGCTACGAGGTGGCGCTCGGCCTGAGCGTAGTGCCGATACTGATGCTGTCGGGGAACGTGTCGTTGCCGGAGATCGTCGCACAGCAGCAGGATGCTCTGTGGTTCGTCTTCCCGCTGATGGTGGGGTACCTGTTCTTCACGGTGGCGTACTTCGCCGAGACGAACCGAGCGCCATTCGACATGCCGGAGGCGGAGTCCGAGTTGGTCTACGGGTTCCACACAGAGTACTCGGCGATGAAGATGGCCATGTTCTACATGGCCGAATACTCGAACATGATAGTCGCGTCAGCCCTCATGGCGACCTTCTTCTTCGGCGGTTGGGACATCCCCTTCTGGTCGGGCGACAATCTGCGTGTCGGTGCAGATGGAGCGATCTTTGGCGGCAGCCCGGCGTGGTGGATTACTTTGCTGACCGCCACGGCTTTCGCGCTGAAATCTGGGTTCTTCGTCTTCCTCTTCATCTGGGTGCGCTGGACGATTCCACGCTTCAGGTACGACCAGGTGATGTCACTGGGTTGGAAAGTGATGATCCCAGGGCTGGTCGCGTATATCACCCTGCTCGGGGTCGCGATTCTCGTGCTGGAGGGCTCAGGTATCGTATTCGGAAGGACGTACATGGTTTGGCTGACAGCCGCGAACGTGATCGGCGTTCTCTTGATCATGTTCTGGCTAGACAGGAAGCGGGTCATCGTGGGCAGCGGTTGGAAGCAGGTGCGCCCGCGCCAGGCTCGATAAGACGGTCAACTTATGGCGATTGGCGTCAAGACAGTCGAGAGGCCGGAGGGCGGCGCGTCGTACCTGAGGGCGACGTTGAAGGGTATGGCATTGACCTTCAAGCACCTGGTCAAGCCGGTAACGGTCGCGCAGCAGTATCCCGAGGAGAAGTGGGAGTTGTCTCCCCGGATGCGGGGCACGCATCGCATGGCCGTACACGAAGACGGAACGGCGAAGTGCGTGGCCTGCGGTCTATGCCCCACGGTCTGTCCCGCGAATTGCATCAAGCTGATACCCGCGGAAGATGAGAACGGCGAGCGGTACGCGGCGGTGTACGAGATCGACGAGTTTCGCTGCATCTATTGCGGTTATTGCCAGGAAGTCTGCCCGGTGGAGGCGATACATCTAGGAGTCCACTACGAGGCCGCTGAGTTCAGCCGGGAGAGGTTCGTCTACGATCTCGAGAGACTGTGCGAGCAGGATCATCCGTATACGCAACTTTGGGATCCAGAGGATCCCTTTTCCGAGTGAGAGACGGGCGGAATCGCTAGTGGCACGGTAGGGCGAAAATGGATTTGACCCAACTGGTCTTTTATTTCTTCGCTGCCATCGCGGTAGTGAGCAGCGTGCTGATGATCACGCGAAAGAATCCGGTGTACTGCGCCATCTTCTTGGTGCTGACCCTGTTCTCGATCGCGGCGATCTTCGTTCTTCTCAATGCCCATTTCCTGGCGGCGCTGCAGGTGGTGGTCTACGCCGGGGCGATTCTGGTTCTGTTCTTGTTCGTGATCATGCTTCTCAATCTAGGCCACGAGGTCGAGCCCGACATCAAGCCGCGATTGTGGTGGGTGTTTGGCGGCGGCTTGGGCCTGGTTCTGCTCGCAGAGATAGCGGTGGCGTTGCGGGCCGTACCTGTGGATGAGGACATCGATATGCTGACGCTGTGGTTCCGGGAGAAAGGCGCGGTTGCGGGTGTCGCCGAGCCGCTGTTCCAGAACCAGGTGTTGGCCGTCGAGGTGACGGGCCTACTGCTGCTGGTCGCCATGGTGGCGGCGGTGGTACTCGCCAAGCCTAGAGGTTGACGACATGCTCCAAGAATCATTGGCGCTGAGCGGTTTGCTGTTCGCGATCGGAGTCGTGGGCGTCCTGCTCCGGCGAAACGCGATCGTCATGTTCATGTGCATCGAGTTGATGCTCAATGCGGTCAACCTCTCGTTCGTGGCGATCTCGAAGAGCATCGGCATAGAAGGACAGATATTCGTGATCTTCGTGATGATGGTCGCGGCTGCCGAGGCGGCGGTCGGCTTGGCCATCATCATCTCGATCTTCCGGCATTACGAGTCCGTTGACATACGGAACTTCAGGTTACTGAGATGGTAGGAGCTCCGCTCTTCGATCTGATTGGAGCGGTCGTCCAGGAGACGGCGGCGCACGAGGACGTCTTCACGCCGTTCTTGCCTGCCTGGATGATCCTGCTGCCGTTCCTTGGCTTTGTGGTCAACGGTGCGGTGGCCTATTTGGCCCCTGAACGCAAGAAACTGGTCAGCTTGGTCGGACCTGGCGTGCTCGGGCTCGCGTTTGTCTTGGCCGCAATCAACTTGGCGTTGATCGCGGGCGTGCACGATGCGGAGCCAGCTGTCAGGTCCTACTGGACCTGGATCGAGGTCGGGCAACTTCGCATCGACGCGGCGCTCCAGCTCGACCAGCTCTCGTTAGTGATGGCACTCGTGGTCACGAGCGTCAGCTTCATCATCCACCTGTACAGCATTGGCTATATGGGGGAAGACCCCGGGTACGCGCGGTATTTCTCGTACCTGAACCTCTTCGTCTTCTTCATGCTGGTGCTGGTGCTGGCGGCGAACTTCCCGCTCATGTTCGTTGGCTGGGAGGGCGTCGGTCTCTGTTCGTACTTGCTGATCGGCTTCTGGTTCACCGAGCCGGCGAAGGCCGATGCTGGGCAGAAGGCGTTCATCGTCAATCGGATCGGCGACTTCGGCTTCTTGGTGGCGATGTTCATCCTCTTCGCCTACCTCGGAACTCTGGATTTCCAGGGCGTTTTCGCGATCGCACCAACCGCCTTCGTGTACGGCGGAGCAGCGGTGACGCTGGTCACGCTGTTCCTGTTCCTGGGATGCACGGGCAAGTCGGCGCAAATCCCGCTGTTCGTGTGGTTGCCGGACGCCATGCACGGCCCGACCCCGGTCTCGGCCCTGATCCACGCCGCCACGATGGTGACGGCGGGCGTCTACCTTGTGGCACGGGCGAGTGTGCTGTTCGCGCTCGCGCCGTTGAGCATGAACGTTGTCGCTACGATCGGCGCGGTGACGGCGATCTTCGCGGCGACGATCGCGGTGCAGCAGTATGACATCAAGCGAGTGATCGCGTACAGCACGATCTCACAGCTGGGCTATATGTTCCTGGCGGTAGGGGTCGGAGCCTACACCGCGGGGATCTTCCATCTCGGGACGCACGCTTTCTTCAAGGCGTTGCTGTTCCTTGCGTCGGGCGCCGTCATCCACGCTATGCATCATGCCCTGCATCACGCGGGCGAGGATGCGAGCGAGGACGTTTCGCAGGACATGCGGAACATGGGGGGCCTCAAGCCTTACCTGCCAAAGACGTTCAGGACGGCATGGATCGGCGCGCTGGCGCTTGCCGGCGTGTTCCCGATGGCCGGATTCTTCTCGAAGGATGAGATCATCTGGTCCGCAGGTGCGCGCGGACAGACGGTGCTCTGGGTTGTGGCGATCATCACGGCTATGCTGACCGCCGGATATATCGCGCGCTGGCTGGTCATGGTCTTCCACGGCGAGACTCGCCTGAGCGGTGCCGCTCGAAAGCACATGCACGCCGCGCCGGCGATCATGGCTGGAGCGCTTATCGTGCTGGCGATCGGCTCGGTGGTCACCGGCTGGGTGAACGTGCCGGAGGCCTTGCCACTGTTGCCTGAGTTCACCTGGCTGCACCACTTCATGCACCCCGCCTTCGCGGAGGCGGAGCACATCATCGTCGAGCACATGGGTGAGGCCGCGCACGCGGCACCGATCGGCGGCGGAGAAGGGATCTGGGCCGTCATGTCGACGATCGCCGCCATCGCGGTGGTGATCGCGGTCTTCCGGGCCCTCAACGGCAAGAAGTACTTGCCGGCGCGGGAAGCCGAGGAACCGACGGGCGTGCTGGGGATCCTGTATCACAAGTACTACGTGGATGAGTTGTACGACCTCGTGATCGTTCGGCCGTTCAAGGCGCTCTGCATATTCTGCTGGCGCGTGATCGATCAGGGGCTGATAGACGGCGTAGCGGTGAATGGCACGGCCTACGTGACGCGCTTTGGCGGCTGGGTCATCAGCCGTTTCCAGACGGGCTACCTCGGGACGTACGTGCTGATAATCGTCGTGGGCGTGCTCATTGTTCTCGGGGCTGTGGCTCTATAGGAAGAAGGGTCGATGTCGCTTCTGACGGATCTTTACAGCAGTCACTGGATTCTAACGTTCCTGGTCTTCTTCCCGGCCGTCGCTGGCATCGCATGCCTATTCGTTCCGCAGGAAAGGCTCCGATACTGGGCGTTTGGCGCCGCGATGATCGAGTTCCTGGTCTCGCTGCCGCTCTTCTGGACTTTCGAGATCGGACAGTTCGAGCCCCAGAACATAGCCGCGATCCCGTGGATCCCGGACTGGGGGATCTCTTACTCGTTCGGTATGGACGGGATCTCCTTGTTGCTGATCCTGCTGACCACGTTCCTGCTCCCGATCTCGGTGATGGTCTCCTGGTTGCAGATCACCGAGAAGGAGCGGCTCTACTACGCAATGCTCCTGCTGCTGGGGACGGGGATGCTCGGCGTGTTCGTGGCCCTCGACCTGTTCCTGTTTTACGTCTTCTGGGAAGTCACGCTGATTCCGATGTACTTCCTGATCGGCGTGTGGGGGCACGAGCGACGCATCTACGCGGCCGTGAAGTTCTTCCTGTTTACGGCCTTTGGCTCGCTGCTGATGCTGGTCGCGATCCTGGTGATGTTTTGGCTGCGGCTGGACCAGTTCGGGGCGCCCAGCCTGGCCTACGCGGACATGCTGCAACTGAGCATCCCGAGGTCACTGCAATTCTGGATGTTCGCGGCCTTCGCGCTGGCGTTCGCCATCAAAGTGCCGATGTTTCCGTTCCACACCTGGCTGCCCGACGCGCACGTGGAGGCGCCGACGGCGGGCTCGGTAATCCTGGCGGCCGTGTTGCTCAAGATGGGGGTCTACGGGTTCCTGCGCTTCGCGATCCCGTTCTTCCCGGCGGCTGCGACGGACCCGACTGTGGTATGGATCATCTTCGGGCTGGCGTTGATGGGTATCCTGTACACAGCCTGGGTGGCGGCGGTCCAGCCAAACATGAAGAAGCTGATCGCATACACGTCGGTGGCGCACTTGGGGTTCATCATGGTGGGGATTTTCGCGCTGACCGGCGAGTCGGTCACGGGTGGCGTTCTGCAAAGCATCAATCACGGCGTATCGACGGGCGCTCTGTTCATATTGGCGGGCTTCCTATACCAACGACGGCATACCTATGAGATCTCAGAGTACAGTGGTCTTGCGAAGGTGATACCGATTTACTCGGGCTGCCTGGTCGTTGTCGCGCTTTCGTCGATCGCCCTGCCCGGGTTGAACGGCTTCGTGGGCGAGTTCCTGATCCTGATCGGGGCCTTCAAACGATACCCGTGGGTGACGATCCTCGCCACGACCGGAGTGGTCTTCGCCGCGTACTACATGCTTCCGATGGTGAGGCGCGCGGTCTGGAACGACGTAACGATAGAGGAGAACCGTAAGCTGCTCGATCTCTCGCGTTTGGAGATGGCGATCATCATACCATTGCTGATCATGATCGTGCTCATGGGCGTCTACCCGCAGCCGTTCATGAAACGGATCGCCGCGTCCGCAGAGGTTCTGAGCGAGCGCATGGTGCTTGTGGCTGAGCAACAGCTGGAAGGCAATTCCGACGAGGCCGTGGCTGTCAGCTCGGTGCCGGACAGCAGGCCGGGAACGCAGTGAGTGCGGCGATGCAAATAGATTTCTCGAATCATCTCGACTATCTCTGGGCGCTCATGCCGGAAGCCGTGCTAACGGCGGCGGCGCTCGCTCTTCTGGTATACGACGGATTCGTGAAGCGGTCCGAGGCTGACGGTGTTCCGCCAATAGCCTGGGGCAGCCTGGTGGCGATCGGCCTGGCTGCAATTGCCAACATCTGGCTGATGGGTGTGGAGGAGGTCGGGAGGACCGGGCCCGTCGCGATCGACAACTTCCGAATCTTCACGAACTTCATGTTCCTCGGCGCCGGGGCGCTGACGATTCTGATTTCGCTCGACTACAACGTC
Source organism: Gemmatimonadota bacterium (assembly GCA_039589375.1). Taxonomy (GTDB): domain Bacteria; phylum Gemmatimonadota; class Gemmatimonadetes; order Palauibacterales; family KS3-K002; genus JASFMO01. The sequence goes on from JBDHHL010000097.1 coordinate 6,552, forward strand.
CGCGAGGGCATTAAGGAAGGGGAGTTCTACGCGCTTCTGCTGTTTGCCATTGTGGGCATGATGCTACTGGCGAGCAGCCGCGACCTGATTCTCATCTTCCTGAGCTTCGAGCTGATGTCGCTGGCGGTGTACGCTCTGGTTGGCTTCAATCGGCGTGATCCGAAGTCGGCGGAGGCTGCTCTCAAGTACTTCTTGTTGGGAGCTTTCTCCAGCGCATTCTTGCTTTACGGCATGGCGATGCTGTTCGGCGCAGGGTCGACGACGAACCTCGGTTTGCTGCAGCAGTTTCTCGATCCGCGGAACGTCGGTGTGGCCGTGATCATGGGCATCGCTTTGCTGGCGATCGGCTTCGGTTTCAAGGTGTCGGCTGTGCCGTTCCATGTCTGGACTCCGGACGCATACGAAGGTGCCCCGACGCCTGTCACGGCGTTCCTAGCCGCGGCGATCAAGGGCGCTGCGTTCGCCGCGTTCATTCGGATTTTCGTAGTGGCGCTCGGTGACCTGCATGGCTACTGGGAGCAGATCATCTGGTGGCTGGCCTGCCTGACGATGGTCGTGCCTAATCTGATCGCGTTGGTGCAAGACAACATCAAGCGCCTGCTGGCCTACTCATCAATCGCGCACGCGGGCTATCTGCTAGTTGCGCTGATCTCCGCCAACGACTCGGGAATGGCTGCCTTCCTGTTCTATCTGGTAGCCTACACAGTGATGATCGTCGGCGCCTTCGCCGTGCTTCTGGCGATTGCCGGGAAGGGCGATCGGCGCCAGCGAATCTCCGACTACGCGGGTCTGGGATACAGCCAACCATGGGCTGCTGCCACACTCTCTCTCTTCCTGGTGTCAATGGCGGGATTGCCGCCTACCGGTGGCTTCGTGGGGAAGTTCTACATCCTCAGGGCGTCGGTGGAGTCGGGCTACGTGAACCTCGCCGTCATTCTGGCCGTCACCACTCTGGTGTCGTACTACTACTACCTGCGTGTCATCGTCACGATGTACATGAGACCAGAGTTGGAGCCGGTCGAGCGGCCGGTATGGAGCGGCCCGTTGCGGACGGCGCTGGTCGTGTGCGCCGCAATCACGATCCTGTTGGGGATCTTGCCTTCGTGGCCGCTTCTGAAGGCTCAACAGAGCGTTGAAGGGCTGAGGCAGGTCGTCGCCGAGCAGGTCGTCGATCCTGGACAGCTGGCCAGGCGCTAGGCTGCAAACGGTTCAGGGAGCAGGTCTAAGGGGACGGATTCCGTCCTAGGCGGGGGAGAGACATGTCGAAGGTCAGCCACCACATCTTCCGCGAGTACGATGTTAGGGGTGTCGTCGGAGAGGACCTGACGGCGGATACGGCCGTGGGGGTGGGGCGCGCCTATGGGAGTCAGTTGCGCGCGGAGCTGGACACCCCCAGCCCGAGTGTGGCCCTGGGTTACGACAACCGCCTGAGCTCGGAGGAATTGGCTGCAGCGTTCGCCGAAGGGCTGTCGTCGGCGGGCGCCCGAGTGTTCAACACGGGCCTGGTACCGACGCCGGCGCTTTACTTTGCCGTACATCACTTCAACGCCGACGCGGGCATCCAGGTCACCGGGTCGCACAACCCTCCCGAGTACAACGGGTTCAAGATGCTGACGGCGCGTGGCCCGTTCTATGGGAAGGCGATACGGGGACTGTACGACCGCATCCAGCGTCAGGACTTCGCCGATGGGGCCGGGGAGGTCACGGAGCGCCCGGCTCTCGACTCGTACATCGAGGACGTCGTTGGGCGGTTCGAGCTGGAGCGCCCGGTCGAAGTGGTGGTCGATTGCGGCAACGGTGCCGGCAGCCTGGCGGCGGTCCCGATTCTAGAGGGCATCGGCGCCCGCGTAAGCTCCTTATACTGTATCTCCGACGGCACCTTCCCGAACCATCATCCGGACCCAACGGTCGATGCGAATCTGGGCGAGCTAATCGGGCAGGTGCGCTCGACGGGTGCTAGGCTCGGGGTAGCCTTCGATGGTGACGCGGACCGCATCGGTGCCGTGGACGAGAACGGAAACATCGTGCGCGGCGACTACCTGTTGCTCGTCTACGCCCTGGCTGCTTTGGCTCGGGCGCCGGGACAGCAGATCATCTTCGATGTCAAATGTTCACAGGTGCTAGACGACGCCATCCGTGATGCCGGCGGCGTGCCGGTCATGTGGAAGACCGGTCACTCTCTGATCAAAGAGAAGATGCGCGAAACGGGAGCGCGGATCGCCGGTGAGATGAGCGGGCATATGTTCTTCGGCGATGACTACTACGGCTATGACGATGCGTTGTACTCGGCGGCCAGGCTGGTCGACATAGTCGCTCGCTCCGGCGCGGGACTGTCCGCGATGCTCGAAGGCATTCCGATCCTCGCTTCGACACCGGAGATCAGAGTCGAATGCGAGGACGAACGGAAGTTCGATGTCGTCGCTCGCGCCGTCGAACACTTCAAGCAGCGTTATGACGTCATCGATATCGATGGCGCGCGGATCAAGATGGAGGGCGGCTGGGCCCTGATCAGGGCCAGCAATACTCAACCCATTCTGGTGCTTCGCGTCGAGGCCGAGAGCGAAGATAGGCTTGACGCCATCCGCGCGGAGGTGAACGACTGGCTGCAGGAGCAAGGAGTGGGCGGGTTATAGCCTCCTGTGCCCAGGCTTCCCGGTATGTTACATCGACGATTCCCGCTGATGTCGTCCTTCGGCCCGCGGTTGCCGTGCAAAGTGGCCGCGGCGCGTCTCGGGGGAGGGGATGGTAGCAACTCGTAAGACCATCGTGGTTGCTGTAGGTGGCAACGCGCTGGGCCCGGCTGTCGAGAACGTCACAGTCTACGACCAGTTTCGTCACACACGAGAGAGTCTCGCTAGCGTCATCGAGTTGGCGAAGCAGGGATACCGCATCGCCTTGGTCCACGGTAATGGGCCCCAGGTGGGCGACGAACTGCTCAGGAACGAGTTGGGCGCGGAGGTGCTGCCCGAGCTTCCCCTCGGCGTGCTGGTCGCGGCGACGGCGGGGTGGATCGGCTACATGATACAGCAGTCTCTCGAGAACGGCCTGCGACGCGAGGGGGTCCACCGGCTGGTCGTGACTCAGATCACGCAAGTCGTCGTTGATCCCGATGCCCCGGAGTTGCAGGATCCAACGAAATACATCGGACGGGCGGTGCGACCGGACCGGGCCGAGCGCTTGCAACGGTCGGGCTGGAACGTGAAGCAAGACAGGAAGGGTGTCATTCGCAGAGTGGTGCCCAGTCCGCGGCCGATAGAGATCGTCGAGTCGAATACAATCCGTCGCTTGGTGTACCGCGGTGTCATCGTTATCGCGGCAGGCGGCGGAGGTGTGCCGGTGTACAGGCACCCCACTTTGGGACTAGAGGGCGTCGATGCCGTGATCGACAAGGATCTGGCTGCTGCATTGCTGGGATGTCAGATCGGCGCGAGCACGCTTCTGATTCTGACCGACGTGGACGGCGTGTATCGTGACTACGGCACGGAGCATGCGCAGAGGATACGGCATCTGTCGCTAAAGGAGGCTGAAGTTCTTCTCGATACCGACCAGCTGGGTAAGGGGAGCATGAGGCCCAAAGTTGAGGCGGCGGTCAGTTTTCTTTCAGGAGGCGGCAGGCGCGTGCTGATCGCACGCTTGGATCAGGGCTTGGCCGCGCTGGAGGGTACGGCAGGAACCGAGATCGCGAGAAAGTGACGACATGAACATCCACGAGTACCAGGCAAAGGAAGTCTTTAGGCAGCATGGTATCCCGGTACCACCGGGACAGATTGCCACGACGCCGGCCGACGCGGAGAAGATCGCAGAAGAGATTGGGACGCGCGTCGTGGTGAAGGCTCAGGTCCACGCCGGCGGTCGAGGCAAGGCCGGCGGCGTCAAGCTCGCCGGGACTGCGGCGGAGGCGAGAGAGGCCGCCGAGAAGATCCTTGGAATGCAAATCAAGGGTTTGACCGTCGAGAAGGTCCTGGTCACGCCGGCAGAGGATATCTCGCACGAAGCGTATGTGGGGGCCATCGTCGACCGCTCCTCCGGCTGCATCGTCTTGATGGTTTCTCCGGCGGGTGGAATCGACATCGAAGAGGTGGCGGCGAAGACACCGGAGTTGATATACAAGGAGAGCGTCGACCCGAGGTACGGACTGCTCGCCCACCAGGCCGCACGACTCGGGTACAAGCTTTATGCGGGCGATGCGGGCCGCGCTCGCCAGGCCGCTGACATCATTCACAAGTTGTATGAGTCGATGATCGATTCGGGAGCGTCGCTGATCGAGATCAACCCGCTCATCACGACGAGTTCCGGCCAACTGAAAGCCATCGACGCTAAGATGAATATCGATGACAACGAGCTGTTCCGGCGGCAGGCGATCGCGGATCTAAGAGACGTCGCGAGCGAAGCGTCGGAGGAGGTCGAGGCTCGCTCTCAGGAGCTCACCTACATCAAGCTCGACGGGAACGTCGGCTGTTGCGTGAACGGTGCCGGCCTGGCGATGGCGACCATGGACCTCGTCAAGTACTATGGCGGGGAGCCTGCCAATTTCCTGGACATCGGCGGGTCGTCCAGCCCGGAGAAGGTAGTGACCGCTCTACGGATCATCACGTCCGATCACGCGGTGAAATCGATACTCTTCAACATCTTCGGGGGGATCACGCGCTGCGACGACGTGGCGAACGGTATCGTTGAAGCGACGAAGGGGGTCGAGCTGGAAGTGCCGATTACCATTCGTTTGACCGGCACCAACGAGGAGGAAGCAGTCAAGATCCTCGAGGGCGCGGGCTTCAGCGCGATGACCGATATGGATGAGGCCGTCCAGAAGGCGGTCGAGCTGGCGAAGACCTAGTCCACGGAGCACGATTTCGATGGCGATATTTGCAGATAGCAGCACGAGGGTAGTGGTCCAGGGGATCACCGGACGAGACGGTTCGTTTCATACCCGGCAGATGGTTGACTACGGGACGACCGTCGCA
>JBDHHL010000098.1:0-11489 GCA_039589375.1 Gemmatimonadota bacterium
GAACGGTGCTCGACATCGGCTGCGGAATCGGCGACGTGACGGAGTCAGTGCTCGAGCGGATACCCGGCGTTAGGGTCACGGCCGTCGAGGCCTGCGAGGATATGGCGGCCGAGGCGCGCCGGCGACTGGCAGTGCAGGGCGACCGGGTCGAAGTCGTGCAGACCGATATCGTCGACTTCGTTCCTAGCTCTCGCTTCGACGCCATCATCTCCAATCTGGTACTGCACAACGTCCCGTTCGGCGAGAAGCGAGTGCTACTCGAGAGGCTGAAAGACTGGCTGCAGCCTGGCGGCTGCTTTATCTGGGGTGAAATGATCCTTCATCTCGACGAGCGTCTCCAGGCGCATTTCGTCGAGTACAGGAATCAGTTCGCGCTCGGCAGAGGGTGTTCCGCGGACTTGGTGGAGGCGAATGCCAGAAAGGAAGCGGAGGACGATTTTCCGCTCACCGTAGAGCAGACGCTGGAAGAATGTAGAAATGCAGGTTTCTCGCTGCCGGCGGTCGTCTGGGCGCACGATGTATTCGCCATATTCCTTCTGGTTTCTTGACCCACGCTCGACCGCCCGTCGCCCTACTGGTTCACGGCATCCGTAATGCACCGAAAGAAGAGGGGTGGCCGTTTGGCCACCCCTCTGAGGCGGTTGGGTCTGCTCTCAGCGGCTAGTGGACACCGTTGTCAGTGTCTTCCTCGCCTTCGTCCCACTCGGAGACGGTGACCTCGGCCCAACCGCACATCCCGCTGCAACCGGCGGTGATGGTCGCGTGGCCCGGACGCTTGCCGTGGACGCGTCCGTTCAGAACCGTAGCCACCCCGGGATCGGAACTCGACCAGTGCACCGCGTTCCGTGCCACGACTTCGCCGTTCACGTCCGTGATCGTCGCGGTGAGCTGGATCGTCTGACCGACCTTCACGTCGATGAGTCCGGGACTCACAGTGATTGAGGGTTTCTCGGCCGCGAGACGGTTGCCCTGGGGCTCCATCGGGTCATCGCTGCAAGCCAGGAAGAGCGGGAGTGCGGCGAGTCCGAGAGCGGCGCTGAGGATCAGGCTGTTGCGTGTCATGGTTGGCCTCCTTTGCGCTTGAGATTTCCCGAGATCACCTGGGTGATGCTGTTTGTGCTTTCGCACGCTGGCATTATCGCGGGGCGCCGTTCCTTGTTTGTGGCGCCAGCGTGACCTGTCTTGGAACGCTCAGGGAACGCCGATATTCCTTCCGCTGAATGTGCTCTGCGATGCTATTGATCGGTGGTAGAGGTCGATGATCACCCGCGTTGATGTGGGACCGACGTTGGCTTGTCTGTTGGAAGAAGCCGTCTGTCATTGATGATTGGGCCGATGGGATCGAGATGCGCGAAGAATGTTGCGCGTGCGGCGTACTATCTTGCGCTCAGCGCGAACGATGTTGCTCTCTTGTAAGCGACGCGAACGATGTTGCTCTCTTTGGTCGCTGGCGCGCCCTGTATTCGGATGGAGTAAGGCCGACACGTGACCTGAAATGCTTCTCCATGTTGCGCAGGCTGCCGAATCCGACCTCGAGCGCGATACGAGTCACAGACCGGCTTGGCCCCTGCCGCATCAATTCCTCCGCCTTCATGACGCGCAGCAGCGCGAGGTATTCCTGAAACGTCACGCCGATCACGCGGTGAAAGAGCCGGCTGAAGTGATACTTGCTCATGCACGCAAACTCGGCGACCGACTCCAGACTCAGGTGTTCGCCGTAGTGGTGGTCGATGAACTCTATCACCTCGGAAAACTTCGGATTCGCATCGCAAGCCGACGGCACCGTCGGGTGACGGTGGGGACTGGGTCCTGCGTGTCCCGTGGCCTGGTCGTTCATGAGTACCACTGTCGGTCCTGGTGCTGTTCGCGCGGTGTCTGGTTCCGTTTCGCGTAGGCAAGATTGCTCATGGCCCGTTCCCCAGCCGTGGCGGTTGCGTGACTTGGAAAGGAACGCCGGGAGCAGGTCCCGTAAGTGTAAGTCAAAATTATGGTTACGAGTTCAACTCCGTCCGTCTGCGAAACGGCTTCCGCCAGCCGACCGTAGTGCAGAGTGACGGGGGCAGCCCCAAGCCCGATCGGAATCGCGCATACTGAGCGGTGCCAAGAAGAGGTCACCAGCGATGAGCCAGCGTCGTCGAAAGGGAGTCCGATTACTGCGGTCATTGGCGGCTGTTGCCGCGTTGAATCTCCTCCTCACACTCTCACAAGCATGCGACGACTCCCCGACATCGGCCGACTACCGTTTCCCGCTGGCCGAAGAGCATGGTATCGATGTCGAGCGGCTCGCCGAGGCCTACGTCAGCGCCGAGCGTTCCGATAGGGTCAATAGTCTGTTGGTGGAGCGTGATGGCGTCCTGGTCGCCGAGGCCTACTTCCGCGGCTTCGGACAGCACAGCCTTAACACGGTCTGGTCGGTCACCAAGAGCTTCAACTCGGCGCTGATCGGAATCGCGATCGACGAGGGCTACATCGAGAGCGTCGATCAGGCCATCGGAGACTACTTGGGCGCCGTTGTCCCCAACCTGGAACCGGAGAAGGGCAGTATCACGATTCGCCAGTTGTTGACCATGAGCTGCGGACTGCCTTGGGTCGAAGAAGCGTTGGACTCGGAGTACCCGGACTGGATCGCGTCGGACGATCACCTGATGTACGTGCTGAGTAAGCCGCTGGCCTACACGCCGGGCGAGCGGTTCGACTACAGCGACGGCGCGGCGCATCTCGCCTCGGCCGTACTGAGTGAAGCCGTGGGGATGACGGCGCACGAGTTTGCGCGCGCGCACCTGTTCGATCCGCTGGATTTCGGGCCCACCGAATGGTGGGTCGACAACCGGGGATACAACTTCGGCGGTGTGGGACTGGGCATCTCGTCGCGAGACATGGTCAAGTTCGGCCGGCTCTACCTGGAGGGCGGCAGCTCGGACGGGCAACGGATCGTCTCGAGCGACTGGGTGGACGAATCGACGCGGGCACAGATCCGCACCGATCCCGATGATCCCGACTCGCAGGAGTACGGCTACTTCTGGTGGATCGACGGATGCGGCGTTCACAGCTGCTATCGCGCAAGCGGCTACTCGGGGCAGCTGATCTTTGCGGTACCGGACCTCGACCTCGTGGTCGCGATCACCAGCGACTGGAGCGGCGACCGCAACCGCGCGGTCGCGAACTGGTACAATGCATACGTGTTGGTCGTCTATGAAGTGCTGCCAGCGGTAAGATAGAGGGGACCATGCGGAACCTGACACCTATCCCGATCGCTCTTCTCTTCCTGCTCTGCATCTCCTGTGCTGATGATGGGATCGCGCAAGCGACCGAGGAGATCACATTTCAGTCAGGCCCATTCAACGTCGTCGGGGAGTTGAGGACCCCGCCGGGGGACAGAGCGCATCCCGTCGTCGTGTTCGTGCACGGTGATGGCCCGGCCTCGCGGCGCAATTACCGATTGAGCCGTGAACGAGCGCTGCGCGCCGGCTACGCGACCTTCGTCTACGACAAGCCCGGCTCCGGTAGTTCAGAGCCGGCGTATGATCGCTCGAGCCTCTTCGAGCAGCGTACTCAAGTCCTCCTCGATGCGGTAGCTACGCTGAAGGCACACCCGGCCATCTACCGCGAGCGAATCGGCATCTGGGGCATCAGCCAGGCAGGGTACGTGATGCCGCAAGCCGTCTCGCGTAGCGAGGATATCGCCTTCATGATCGCGGTTTCCTGTCCAGGCGCCAACAGCATCGATCAGAGCGCTTTCTTGCTGAAGGCGCAGTGCCTGTGCGAGGAGATGACAGCGGCGGAGGCCGAAGCGGTGGAGGGGCATTTCGCCGGACTGTTCGTGGCTCAGACGTACGCGGAGTACCTGTCGCATGCTGAGCCTCTTGTCGCCAACCCGGTCGTCGTCGACATAGGGTTCGTGTCGGCGGTCACACCTCGAGATGAGTGGGAGCCGCGTGACACGCGGGGCCAGCCGTTCTTCAATCCCATCACGCTCGTCGAGCGGACCACGATCCCGGTGCTCGCCTTCTTTGGGGAAAAGGACACGCAGATCGATCCGTTCCAGGGCGCGGAGGCTTACCGGGCGGCGCTCGAGCGCGCCGGTAACCCCGATTTCCGCGTCGTGCTCGTCCCCGGCGTGGATCACAGCATGATCATCTCAGAGACCGGCTGCATGAAAGAAAGGAGTCGGCGGTCACGCAGCGGCTGGCGGGACTACGCTCCCGAATACCTGGACACAATGGAGGGATGGCTGAGGGAGTTGAAGCGTTAGGTCACGCCCTCGCGCGCTCGTACCGACATCTACTGAGGCTTTCGCTGGCAACCTTCCAGGGTGCCCTGTGCGTCCATTGGATGGCCTGCGGGATCAGCCTCGACCATCCTTCAAGACGAGGATGACGTCCGATGAGAACCGGATCGTGCAGCATCGTTCTGGCCGTTCTATCGATCACTTCACTTCTGCTCTCTGCAAATCCACTCGCGCTCGAGGCACAATCGATATTCGATGCTGCCCGGCGGGGTGACGCCGAGGCGGTGCGCGAATCGCTCGCCGCCGACCCCGGACTTGCCACCCGGACGGACGACGATGAACGGACCGCGCTCCACTTCGCCGCCGCCTACGGTCATGTCGGCATATGCTCGGCGCTCTTGGAAGCAGGGGCGAACGTCAACGCTGCGGACGAAGACGGCGAGACGCCGCTCCACAACGCGAGCCAGCGCAATCGCGGCGAGGTAGTCGTGTTCCTGCTGGACCGAGGGGCCGAGATCGAGGCTCGCAACGCTTACGGGCGCACGCCACTGCTTCTGGTGGCGCGCGAGTCGGGCAATCTGGAGATGGCACGTCTGCTTCTCGATCGAGGCGCCGACGTGAACGTCCGCGACCGCTTCGCGGCGTCGCCGCTCGAGCTGGCCGCCTGGAGGGGCTTCAGCGGTCTGGTGAACTTGTTCCTCGACGAAGGGGCAGAATTGCCGGTGCCCGATAGCCGTGAGGCGAGAGGGCTCGCCATGTTTGGTGCCGAGAAGGGGCTCGAGCGGTTGTTCGGCCTCTGCGCCGATGCGGGGGTCGACCTGTCCATGCGTAACGACAACAACGGCTCGCTGCTGCATTCGGCCAGCCAGGGCGGAGCCGCGGGTGTCGTGGCGAGGCTGCTAGACATGGGTTTCGACGTGAACGAGCGAGACCGTTACAGTCGCGTCCCGCTCCACTACGCCGCGGAGATGGGCCGGGAGGAGGTGGCCCGGACACTGCTCGAGCGTGGCGCCGATGTCGATGCGCGGAGCCTGGCCGGCGAGACGCCGTATAACACGGCTCGGGCGGTGGGTCGCGAGGAGATGGCGATCTTCCTGGCGGCGGCTGGGGCAAGCACAGAGCCACGGCGTTTCCCTGTACTCGAGGGACCCTACATGGGGCAGCCGGCGCCGGCCAAGGGCGACGAGCCGGCCCTATTCGCCCCGGATATCGTTTCCACCCATCGATTCCAGCACGGGACGATAGCGTTTTCGCCGGATGGGACTGAGGCCTATTGGTCTACCGAGATCGCGCTCCCTGACTCGGGCTACTCGTGGGGGCTGATACAGTACTCGCGTGTCGTGGACGGTCGGTGGTCTGAACCGGTGCCGGCGCCGTTCTCGAGTCTGGGCCAGGGCGATGACGTCCCGATCTTCTCGCCGGACGGCGAGCGGCTGTACTTCCTGTCGCGGCGACCGACGGAGGGCGAAGAAGGCCTTCAGGCCGAGCGAATCTGGTTCGTGAAGCGCACACCGCACGGATGGTCGGAGCCGGTGATCATCGAGGGCGGCCCCAACACGCTGGATCTGCACTGGCAGTTCTCGGTAGCGGCGGACGGCAGCATCTACTCGCCTGGGGACGGCGACATCCACGTGTCGCGACTGGTGGACGGACGTTATCAGGAACCGATAAACCTGGGTGCACCGGTGAACAGCGAGGCGGGGGAGGGAGCGCCGTTCATCGCCCCCGACCAGAGCTACCTGATCTTCATGCGGTTCCGGCACGAGGAGAACATCGGTGGCGTCGACCTTTGGGTCAGCTTTCCAGATGAGTCCGGCGGCTGGACGGAACCGCTGAACCTCGGAGAGCGGGTCAACAGCCCGACCGTCCAGATCTGCCCCATCGTGTCTCACGACGGAAGGTACCTGTTCTTCAATTCCGCCCGCGCGGGCAACGATGACAACTATTGGATCGATGCGAGCTTCATCGAGCAGTTGAGGCGGTAGGCAATCCGACCGTTCGGAGACCACGGCCTCGACCCAACCACCGGACCTCGGTAGCCGACGTCTTGATGGTGGTGCCGGAGTCGACAAAGCCAACCGCGCGGCATTCACCCTCGTAGGTGGGGTCCGAGCGATGGGGCTCGAACACATAGGCAAGCAATAGCCTAGCCGTCGGGCGTACGAGATTGGCGATGGGCCGGGCCGTGGTCGCTACCTACCTGTTTGGACAGCGCGAAAGGGCGAAAGGTTTGACCCCTTGCCTCCATCCACCCGAAATCGGCGCGGCCGACGACGGCAGCAAGCGGGGCTGGGATGTCTCCCAGCCCCTTCGCTAGCCTGCCTGGTTGGGCGCCGGGTCTTCAGTTGGCTTCGTTGTCCTTGTTGTCCTCTTCCGGTTCGATCCGCCTGCGGTTCTGAACGGTCACGCGCGCCATACCCCTATGGCCTTCCCACTCCGCTGTGATCGTGACCTGTCCCGCTTTGCGCCCCTGCACCTCTCCGCCGTCGACAAGAGCGATCTCCGGGTCTGAGGTCTCCCACTCGATATCGCCGTCGCCCCGCGTGCCCGGCAGCAGCGCCCGAAGCTGAACGGTCTCGCCCACCTCGATCAGAGTCCACTCCGGCAACACCTTCACGTCGGTCGTCTGCTGCTCCGGCAGCCTCTGGTCGCTGGGACCCATTGGGTTCTGTTCGCAGGCCAGAAACAGGGGGAGCGCAGCCAGCCCAATCAGGGCTCCGATATACCTGCTGTAGCGTGACATCGTGTACCTCCTGTTTATGTCCCAAGCTGCAAACCGTCTTCTTTGTCTCTGTTGGGGCTCGTGTTCTCCACGTCGCGAAGACAGCATACACTGTTATCTTCAGCCCCTTCTCAGCGGGCGGTCAGCCGGGCACCGCCGCCATCATCCGGCTGTCAGTCGTCAGGCCGCCTTCAACGAAGGGGAAGATCAGCGTGCGAGACCCTACGGCCTGTTCCGGGTCAACGCGAGTGCTGGGCCGGTGCTCTTGAGGTAGATGCAGGCCGCCCGCGCCCCTTGTCATCGAGCCAGCGCGGCGCCAGCGTTGTAGTCGGTTCCTCGGCCCCACCGTATTGCCAAGCGAGAGCCAGCGGATGACAGATCTACGCGGAAAGAACGTCCTGGTCACCGGCGCTGCCAGCGGGATCGGGCGACTGTTGGCCCGGGATTTGGCCGCCGAGGGCGCGAACCTGGTCCTGTGGGACATCGCCCACCCCGAGCTGAAGGCGGTCACCGAGGAGTTGCGGATAGGGGGCGGCAACGTGTTCCCGTATTGCTGCGACGTGTCGGGCCGCGAGTCAGTAAACGCAGCGGCGACGCAGGTGCTCGACGAGTGTGGGCCGGTCGACGTCCTGATCAACAACGCCGGTATTGTCAGCGGACAGCCGGTCCTGGAGGCCTCGGAAGAAGGCATCCGGCGGACCTTCGGTGTGAACGTGCTGGCTCACTTCTGGACGACGCGGGCATTCCTGCCCGGTATGGTGGAACGGAACTGCGGGCACATCGTGACCGTCGCCTCGGCGGGCGGCCTGGTCGCGGCTCCCCGGCTGACCGACTACAGCGCCAGCAAGTTCGCCGCGGTGGGCTTCGACGAAGCGTTGCGCTTGGAGTTGACGCGTGACGGACTCGATATCAGGACGACCGTGGTCTGCCCGTTCTACGTGGACACGGGCATGTTCGAGGGCGTGAAGACACGCTTCAGCTGGCTGCTGCCCATCCTCGAGCCGGAGTACGTCGCCGCCAAGATCGTCAAGGCTATCAAGAAGAACAGGCGGCGTTTGGTCATGCCGCGGTTCGTCTACGTCGCACCGGCGATGCGGCTGCTTCCTACCAGCTGGTTCGACGCGCTGGTCGGATTCTTCGGCGTGAGCCGTAGCATGGACGAGTTTGCTGGTCGGCGACGGTGATGGTCGGTTCGAGGGTTGGGCCGTTGGCGCGTCTTGAATATCGAATATCGAACATCGATTAAGGTCGATTAAGGAATGTCGAAATGGCCGCCCCGCCTTGGACATTCGTTGTTGGGTGTTCGGTGTTGGATATTCGAAACCTGCTGTCGTCCCCCGCTCGACAACGGTCCGCAAGGCGTTATTATTCCATTCGGGAGCGGCGGACCGGACAGGCCGTGCCCTTGGGAGAGGTGGCCGAGCGGCTTAAGGCGGCACCCTGCTAAGGTGTTGGGGGCTATAGCCCCTCGTGGGTTCGAATCCCACCCTCTCCGCCATATCCAGACGAGGGGCTGCGTCTCGCGCCGCGAGGCACAGCCCCTAGCTATAGTGGCGACGGATTACCAGAGATTCGGTGTGACATGAGCGAAATACCTCGGGTCCGGTTTGCGCCGAGCCCCACCGGGTTCCTACACGTGGGCGGCGCCCGGACAGCGCTATTCAATTGGCTGTTCGCCAGGCACGAGAACGGCGTTTTCGTGCTGCGGATCGAGGATACGGACAGGGAGCGTAGCCAGGCCGAACTGACTGAGGCGATCCTCGACGGGCTCAGCTGGCTGGGCATTCGGTGGGATGAGGGACCGTTTCACCAGGCGGACAGTATCGAGCGTCACAAGGCCGACGCGAGAGAGCTGCTCGAGATGGGGGCTGCTTACCGTTGCTTTTGCACGCCGGATCGCCTTGACGTGCTGCGAGCTGAGGCGAAGGAGAAGGGAACGGCGGCGGCCTATGATGGCAACTGTCGTCGGTTGGGCCCAAGCGAGTCGGAGGAGCGCGCGGCTACCGGCGAGCCGTACACGTTTCGTTTCCGGATGCCGGCGGGAGAGACGGTCTGGGAAGACGCTGTCGGTGGCCGGACCCGGTTCCAAAACAGCGATGTGGACGACTTCATCCTTCTCCGCTCGGATTCGACGCCGACCTACAACCTGGCGGTAGTTTCCGACGACATCGCCATGGGCATCACGCACGTGATCCGCGGTGCCGATCACATCTCCAACACCCCCAAGCAGATCCAGATCTACCGCGCCCTGGAGGCGCCGGAACCGGTCTTCTGCCACGTACCGCTGATCCTCGGCCCGGACGGCAAGCGTCTGTCGAAGCGGCACGGGGCTACAGCGGTCGGCGAATACCGTAAGGCCGGATATCTGCCGCAGGCCGTGGACAACTTCCTGGCCCTGTTGGGCTGGTCACCGGGCCAGGACCTGGAGGTCATGGGGCGGGACGAACTGATCACGCGGTTCACCTTGGCTGGGATCAACAAGAAGCCGGCGGTCTTCGACCACGAGAAGCTGGACTGGTTGAACGGGCAGTACGTCGCGGCCACGCCCGGGGCGGAGCTCGCCGGGGATGTGGCGCCGCTGCTGGTCGAGTTGGGGGCAGCGACGGCGGAGGACCTGGAAGCGCGGGCCGACTGGCTGGCCGACGTGCTGGACAGCGTGAAGGTGCGGGCGCGAACGGTCCGCGACCTGGCGCTGCTGGCCCAGCCTTTCTTTGCCGGGCCCGTTGGCTACGACCCGCAGGCTGCTGCCAAGCACTGGAAAGATCCGAGTGCTGTGAGTGCGCGACTGAAACGGCTGCGGTCTGTTCTGGAGCGAACCGAGAACTGGGATGAGGAGTCGTTGGAACGCGAGCTTCGTGGTCTCGCGGAAGCGCTCGAGGTCGGAGCAGGAAAGCTCATACACCCATCCCGCTTGGCGCTGACAGGCCTGGCGGTGAGTCCGGGGATTTTCGAAGTGATGAATCTGATGGGACGCGATCTGGTCATCGCGCGCATCGACGCTGCGGTGAATTTTCTGGGGGGTGTTGACGCGCTCGAATCAGACACCTAAACTGGCATTCACAACGTAATCCATAAAGTAGATCCGGGAGAACAGCGGCGATAACCCGCTAGTGGTTTAGAGAGAGGAACTCTCCCCCCTTCACAAAGGGACTCAGCAAAGGCGGACGGTCATCCTTGCTGCGGTCCCGCCATCAACTGTGGAACCGCCTCGGCGCGGTGTTGGTGGCGTGTCCGCTCGCTGAGTTCGGGAGGCGCGTATGTCGGAAGTGCTGACCCCCATCGAGCGGCGCATTTACAACTACCTCGTCGAGTACCTGAAACGCGAGACCTATCAGCCTAGCGTCCGCGAGATCGGTACGCGTTTTGGCATCCGCTCGACCAAAACGGTGACCGAGCATCTGCAGTCCCTGCAACGCAAAGGCTACCTGGACCGCACGCCGTCCCGCTCCCGCGCTCTGCGGATTCTGGGGCTGGATCTGTCCCCCGAAACGCTCACCGTCCCGCTGTACAAGCAGAACGCGAACGATGTGGGCGACGAGGAGGTGGAAGCGCGCTTCGACCTGGATCGCTCCTTCGCGTGCTCGGCCGACTGTTTCATGGTCCGAGCCGGCGGTGATCTGCGAGATCAGGGCGTCCTCGAAGGCGACCTGATTCTTGTGGAACCGGCCGAAAGACTCGCCGCGGACGATCTGGCCGTCTTCGATTGCGATGGCGCGATCGAGGTACACAGCCCGAGCGAACTCGGGCCCAACGGAAGCCTGCTACCCGGGATAGGGATGCCGGACAGAGATGGGAACCCGCCTCCCCGCTTCCTCGGCGCTGTCCGGGCAGTCCTGCGCACAATCCCGCGCGAGTAGCAACCGGTGGGCGCCTGGCGCGGCTGACGTCGGGTGGTTGGTCGAGATGAGTCAGGCTGACGCTCGCTGGATGGCCGTTGCGTTGGAAGAGGCTCGAATTGCCGGCTCCCGCGGCGAAGTGCCCGTGGGAGCCGCCGTCGTTTGCGGGGACGAGCTACTGGCCCGCAACCACAACCGCACTCGAGAGCTGGCCGATCCCACCGCCCACGCCGAGATTCTCGCCCTGCGGGAAGCGGCGGGGAAGATAGACGACTGGCGCCTGGAGGACTGCGCGCTCTACGTGACGCTGGAGCCATGCGCCATGTGTGCGGGCGCCATCGTGCTGGGGCGAGTCCAGCGGCTGGTCTTCGCCACCGCCGACCCGAAGGCGGGGATGTGCGGCAGTCTCGAGAACCTGGTGCAGGACGCTCGCCTGAATCACCACGTGGCGATCGAGGCTGGGATGATGGCTGAGGAAGCCGCCAAGTTGATGAGAGACTTCTTCAGGGAGCGGCGCTAGTCCATGACGCCGATGCTTCGCGTTCTTGTAGCCGACGAAGTACGCTATTTCGCGGAACAGATCGATGTCCCGCCGGACGTGGAGGTCGTCTGGCTATCGGCATCGGAACCGGTGCCCGAGGGCGATTTCGTGGGTTGCCTGCCGCTTCTGACGCGCCGGATCGATGCCGGTGTGCTCGATCGC
>JBDHHL010000099.1:0-15489 GCA_039589375.1 Gemmatimonadota bacterium
ATCACGTCTTTACCTCGGACTTCGGATACCGCCACCGTCGCGTCGGCGAATGACGGGATGTACTTGGAAACAGGGTCGCTCAGCAGCAGTCGTCCTTCTTCGACCAGCATCATCGCCGCCACGCTCGTGACCGGCTTCGTCATTGAAGCAATGCGGAAGATGGTCTCGGGTGTCATTGGCGTGCCGGTCTCTCTGTCGGCATACCCGAACCCTTCAAGAAAGGCCACCTTGCCGCTTCGCACCACCAGGGCGACGCCGCCGGCGATCTTGTCTGCGTCGACATATTCCTGGATGACCGCGCCGAGGTGTTCCAGTCGAGCGGTTGACAAGCCTACGTCCTCGGCCTTGGCTGTCGGCAGGTGCTGTGCGCCCGCCTGAGATACTAGGCCGGCAAAGGCCAGCCAGATAGCGACGGCGGTTCGGATGCAGCGCATAAGCGCCTCCTCGCGACGAGCGTGCTGTTCGCGCACTGCTACTACGTGTTCTTCACCAGCTCGATCCTATCAGGCTGATTCGGGATGACACAGATGAATGTGAACGGTTCGTCCCCTTCGGCTCTGTACCAGTGGCGAACGCCGGCAGGAATGTAGACGACGTCATCGCGTTCGATCTCAATGATCTGGTCACCGATTCCAATGGATGCCGCCGCCGGGCTGCATAGTGAAGCGCCGCATCGCGAAGTTGGGTGCCTCGTCTGCTCCGATTAGCACCTGGCAGGTCGTGCCTTCGCCGGCAGGGACGTTATCGGCGGGAACGTTATCGGCGTGTCTGACTGGCATGCTATGATCGTCCTCCTTCAGTCGGCGCGAGGAACTTGGGCCGGTTGTCACGGCGCGCCGGATAATACGCTCGCCTCGGACGAAGTGCGTCGTTCGGTGGCAGAAGGTGGAATATAGCCTTGCTCGTTGCGCTAGCTAAAGGCTCTGTCATCCGGCCATAAGATATGACTGACGGGTGGGGCTTTTTCGACGGCCAACGGCAGTGATGATGTGGTCGTCAGGTGGCAGGCGGGGTTCAGGGAGTTGTCGGAGGCGTCGTGCTGCGTTCATATGTTGTGGCACCGCAAGGGCTTCCGAGGTCTGAGGAGCTGAATTGGGGGCGCTGACGTGCGGGCTGGGTCGAGCGGAGAGACGTGGTCGGTGGTTGAAATTCAGTCTCAACTAGGGTATCTTCAAGGCCGCTCAAGAGCGATAATGGATCCTAGATAACGAGTGTCGTTATCGACAAAATGGGTCACTGCAGGCCCGTTGCTGGCCCGAGGAACCTCTGGCAAACGCGTCTATGAACAATACATCTGAAACGATCGAGCAGCTGGCCCAACGCGACTACAAGTACGGGTTCGTCACCGATATTGAGCAGGAGTTCGCTCCCCCAGGGCTGAGCGAGGAGATAGTCCGCTTCATCTCGGCGAAGAAAGAAGAGCCGGAATGGCTTTTGGAGTGGCGATTGAAGGCGTACCGGTACTGGAGGGAGATGTACGACGCGGGCAAGGAACCGAACTGGGCGTTCTTGCCATACGGGTATGGTCCGATCGACTACCAGGCGATCAGCTACTATGCGGCTCCGAAGAAGCGCCCGGAGAGCATGGACGAGGTCGATCCCGAGCTGCTGCGCACCTACGAAAAGCTGGGCATCCCGTTGGAGGAGCAGAAGTGGTTGGCGGGCGTGGCGGTGGACGCTGTCTTCGACAGCGTTTCGGTGGCCACTACGTTCCAGGCCGAGCTGGAGAAGCATGGGATCATCTTCTGCCCGTTCTCGGAGGCGGTGCATAAGCACCCGGAACTCGTTCAGAAGTATCTGGGCTCGGTGGTCCCGCATACCGACAACTTCTTCGCGGCGCTGAACTCGGCGGTATTCAGCGATGGCTCCTTCGTATACGTGCCGAAAGGTGTGCGTTGCCCGATGGAGCTTTCCACGTATTTCCGAATCAACGCGGCACAGACTGGCCAGTTCGAGCGTACGCTGATCGTCGCGGACGAGGGCAGCTACGTCAGCTACTTGGAAGGCTGCACGGCGCCCATGCGTGACGAGAACCAGCTACACGCGGCGGTGGTCGAGCTGCTCGCGCTGGATGATGCGACGATAAAGTACTCGACTATCCAGAACTGGTACCCGGGTGACGAGAAAGGCAAGGGCGGGATCTACAACTTCGTGACCAAGCGAGGTAAGTGCGCCGGCCGAAATTCGCACATTTCGTGGACGCAGGTTGAGACAGGTTCCGCCATCACTTGGAAGTACCCGAGCTGCATACTACAGGGCGACGATTCTGTCGGAGAGTTCTACTCGGTGGCGCTTACGAACTGGCGTCAGCAGGCCGACACGGGTACGAAGATGATCCACATAGGCAAGAACACGAAGAGTACGATCGTCAGCAAAGGTATCTCTGCGGGGGAGGGCCACAACACCTACCGCGGCATGGTCAAAATCATGAAGGGAGCGGCGAGCGCGCGGAACTTTACGCAATGTGACTCGCTCTTGATCGGAGATCGGTGCGGCGCACACACGTTTCCATATATCGAAGTGAAGAACAAGACGGCAAAAATGGAGCACGAGGCTTCGACGTCGAAGATCGGCGAGGACCAGATGTTCTACTGCGCGCAGCGCGGGATCGGGATGGAAGACGCGATGTCGTTGATCGTGGCAGGATTCTGCAAGGAAGTGTTCCGGGAACTTCCTATGGAATTCGCGGTGGAAGCGCAGAAGTTGTTGAGCGTGAGTTTGGAAGGCAGCGTCGGGTAAGAATGGCGCGCCCTGAATATCGAATATCCAATATCGAATATCGAATCTAGAAGTGGACGAGAACGCTAGATAGGCAGACAGTAGAATGCTCGAAATCAAGAATCTGCACGTTAGCATCGAGGGAAAAGAGATCCTGAAGGGTTTGAATCTCTCGCTCAAGGCGGGCGAAGTGCACTCCATCATGGGGCCGAACGGATCCGGCAAGAGCACGCTTGCCGCGGTGTTGGCGGGCCGTGATGGCTATGAAGTGACCCAAGGGCAGGTCGTATACGAGGGCAGGGATCTTCTGGAAATGGATCCAGAGGAACGTGCCTGCGAAGGTGTGTTCTTGGCGTTTCAGTATCCGGTGGAGATCCCGGGAGTCGGCAGTATCCAGTTTCTGAATACCGCGCTGAACGCGGTACGCAAGCATCGTGGTGAAGAGGAACTCGATGCGCTCGATGCCCTCAGGCTGTTCAAGAGGAAGATCGAGGCGCTGCACATGCGGGACGATCTGCTTCATCGCTCCGTTAACGAGGCTTTTTCGGGCGGTGAGAAGAAGAAGAACGAGATCTTCCAGATGGCCGTGCTGGAGCCGCGGCTGGCGATTCTCGATGAGACGGACTCGGGCTTGGACATCGATGCTTTGAGGGTCGTTGCGGACGGTGTGAACGCTTTGCGCAGCTCCGAGCGTGGGTTCCTGGTGATTACGCACTACCAGCGATTGCTGGACTATATCGTCCCAGACGTTGTGCACGTGCTCGTGGACGGCCGGATCGTGAGGTCGGGTGACAAGGGCCAGCACTGGGAAAGCAACCTGAGCAGCGAATATCGAAGGTCGAGTCGTGAAATAGCTCGGTGAGTTCGGCGTTCGGTGATCGGCAAATAGAGACGGGAGTGATACTGGAACGTGTCCAGCGACGTGAAAAAGAACGGCCTCCAGGACTATATCGATAGCTTCAAGACGGTCTCGAACGGAAACAGCGGTCCGGCCTGGCTTCGCCCGGTGCGAAAGGCGGCTATGGAGCGGAGCGTCGAGTTGGGCTTTCCCACGGTGCGGGATGAGGACTGGAAGTTCACCAATGTAGCGCCGCTGGCGAAGAAGTCGTTCAGCCCGTCGGAGAGCGGTGGCATGGTGACGCTGGACGACCTGGCGCCGTTCGTTTTTCGTGGCCAGGAGTCGGCTCGGCTTGTCTTCGTAAACGGCGAGTATGTATCGGAGCTGTCGGACTCCTGTGCTCAACCGGGCGGCGTGATCGCTTGCAATCTGGCGCAGTCTCTGGAGCTGAATCAGGAACTGGTAAAGCTTCACCTGGCGAAGTATCAGGATTACGAAAACGACTTCTTCGCGGCACTCAACACCGCATTCCTGAAGGACGGCGGCTTCGTATTGGTGCCGATGCCGAACGGCTCCGTGGTCGAGAAGCCGATCCATCTCATCTATGTCACGACGAAGACACCGGTGCCACCGGTGATCTACCCGCGTAACCTCATAATCGTGGGCGAGCTGGCCGAGGCCGCAATCGTCGAGGAGTACGTCTCCTTCGGCGGCGAAGAGTACTTCACGAACACCGTGACCGAGGTAGTGGCCGCTGCGGGTGCTCAAGTAGAGCATTACCGGGTGGAGCGGGAATCCTCGCAGGCATTCAACGTCGGGACGGTGCGGGTGCAGCAGGCTCGCAACAGCAACGTCGCATGCCACGGTGTACTCCTGGGTGGTGGACTGGTTCGTAATAACGTGCACCTTGTGCTGGCGGGCGAAGGGGCCGAGTGCTTGATCAATGGCGTGTTCATGCCGGGCGGTAAGCAACATATCGACAACTATATGCGTGTTGAGCATGCCAGTCCCCATTGTAACAGCCGCCAGTTCTACAACGGCATCCTCAAGGAGAGTGCGTCTGGTGTGTTCAGCGGCCGCATCGTGGTGCACAAGGATGCGCAGAAGACGGACGCCAAGCAGACGAACCGGAATCTTCTGATTTCCGACGGGGCGCAGATGGACAGCAAGCCGCAGCTTGAGATCTACGCCGATGATGTGAAGTGTACTCACGGTGCCACGATTGGCCAGCTGGACGAGGAGTCGATCTTCTACCTGCGATCGCGAGGGATTCCCGAAGATACGGCGCGCACGCTGTTGCTTTTTGGCTTCGCCGCTGAGATTCTAGATCGCATGAAGCAGAAGCCGATTCAGCAGTACGTTGTCGACCTGGTCAAGGATTGGCTGCCCCACGGCGAGATCTTGAAGGAGCTGGGCTGAGTAGCGGGTCGCGCCTTCCCCGCAGGGCAGGAGGGCGCGCTGGCCCACCAACATACAGGCGCGCCCAATGTCAGATCTTCGAGAGCTATATCAACAGGTCATACTCGAACACAGTCGTAATCCTCGCAACTACAAAGAACTGGAAGATGCAAACCGCACAGCGGAAGGATACAACCCGCTGTGCGGCGATCAGTTGAGCCTTTTCGTCGTCGTGGAAGACGACCTGATCGTCGACGTCGGGTTCAAGGGCTCTGGTTGTGCGATTTCGAAGGCATCAGCGTCTTTGATGACAGCCGCCGTGAAAGGAAAGACGGTAGCCGAGGCAGAGTTCTTGTTCGCCGGCTTCCGCAAGATGGTCACTAGCGAGCACGACGCCGATATCGACGAAGAGGCCCTGGACAAACTAGCTGTGTTCTCTGGCGTTCGTGAGTTTCCGGTTAGGGTCAAATGCGCTACGCTCGCCTGGCATACGCTGCATGCGGCGCTCGAGAAGAAGGAAGAGTCGGTATCGACCGAGTAAGCCCGGGGGGGTACTCGGGCGGCAAGGACCGAACCTAGAATGCAGAATGGCGAAATTAGCAGTCCCGTGGCTGAGTTCGTTAAGGTAGCGACGAGGGACGAGATCCCACCGGGTGCCATGAAGGCGGTTGACGTCGGTGGTGTGCAAGTGCTCGTTTGCAATGTGGGCGGCGAATTTCATGCCGTTCACGATGAGTGCACGCACGAGTGCTTCCCGCTGTCCGAGGGGACGCTGGAGGGACACGCCGTAGTATGCATGCTGCACGGTGCCCGCTTCGATGTCAGGTCGGGCGAGATTCTAGCGTTGCCGGCGTACGAGCCGCTAAGAACATACGATGTGCGAGTGAGCGGCGAGGATGTCTTGGTAGCTATCGGTTAAACAGATAGCAGTGGATGAAGGCCGAACCGCGAGCGCGATTCTACATAGGACAGTGCGATAGGACTCATGACTGGTTCCACTGAAGTGACGACGCGGGCGCCCTTGGATGTAAGGGCGATACGGGAACAGTTCCCGATATTGGACCAGGAGGTCAATGGCCACCGCCTGGTGTACCTGGACAATGCAGCGTCATCACAGAAACCCCGCGCCGTCCTCGAAACGCTCACTCGCTACTACGAGCGGGATCACGCCAACGTACACCGCGGAATCCACGAGTTGTCGATGCGGGCGACGGAAGCATATGAAGGCGCGCGCGCGAGGGCGGCGCGTTTCATAGGCGCGAGCGACCCAAACGAGGTCGTCTTCGTGCGGGGTACGACTGAAGGGATCAACCTCGTAGCGGCGGCGTGGGGGCCGCAGAACATCCGCGACGGAGACGAGATACTGCTGACCGTTCTCGAGCACCACTCCAACATCGTGCCGTGGCAGCTACTTGCCCAGCGTACCGGGGCGTGCTTGAGGTCCCTCGACATAGATGAAGAGGGGCGACTGCGCCTCGAGCAGCTTGATAGCCTGCTCACGGAGCGCACGCGGCTGGTCTGTGTGACGCACGTTTCGAATGCGCTGGGCACGGTCAATCCAGTGGCCGAGATCGTCGAGGCGGCGCGGCAGGTCGGTGCGCTTACTCTTGTGGACGGGGCGCAGGCGGCGCCTCACCTGCAGCTGGACGTCGAGGCGTTGGGGTGTGACTTCTACGCCTTCAGCGGTCACAAGATGTGTGGTCCGACGGGCATCGGAGTCCTCTGGGGTAGACGCGAGTTGTTGGAGGAGATGGCGCCGTACCAGGGCGGCGGAGAGATGATCGAGATCGTCGAGCTGGAGCGATCCACCTACAAGCCAGCGCCGCAGAAGTTCGAGGCGGGTACGCCGAACATCGCGGACGCCGTGGGCCTGGCGACGGCGATGGACTATCTGTCGGAGATCGGGTTGGCGCGGATCCACGAACACGAAATGCAGCTGGTCTCCTATGCGGTAGAGCGTTGCGGTGACATCCCCGGGTTTGGACAGTTCGGCCCCCGGGGAGATGACCGTGCGGGGGTACTCTCGTTCGAGTTCGCCGACATCCACCCGCACGACCTGGCTCAGATCCTGAACGATAGGGGCATAGCGGTGCGGGCGGGCCATCATTGCAACCAGCCGCTGATGAGGCGACTGGGCCTCGGCGCCACGACGCGGGCTTCGTTCTACCTGTACAACGACCGGGACGATGTCGATGCTCTGTACGATGGACTGAAGGCAGCTCTGGAGTTCTTCAGCTAGGAGGATTGGGATGGCCGGCAAGAAGATCCTGCAACTCGTTGGCGACTTCGTTGAGGACTACGAGGTGATGGTTCCGTTCCAAGCGCTGCTAATGGTTGGCCACACCGTTCACGCTGTCTGTCCCGACAAGCGGGCGGGCGACGCTGTGCGGACGGCGATTCACGACTTCGAGGGCGACCAGACCTACAGCGAGAAGAGGGGCCACAACTTCGCTCTGAACGCCGATTTCAACGACGTGAATGTGGCAGACTACGACGCGCTGGTCATATCCGGTGGTCGAGCTCCCGAGTACATGCGGTTGAACGGGCGCGTGTTGGAGATCGTGCAGGAGTTTGTGAAGGCGGACAAGCCGGTCGCGGCGATTTGCCATGGGGCTCAAGTGCTAACGGCAGCGGGGGTAGTCAGTGGCAAGAGGGTGTCGGCTTACCCAGCTGTTGGCCCCGAGGTCGTGCTGGCGGGCGGCGAGTACGCGGATATCGCCATCGACGACGCATGTGTCGACGGCAAGCTCGTAACAGCACCGGCTTGGCCTGCGCATGCTGCATGGCTTTCAAAGTTCCTGGACGTGCTCGGGACGAAGATCGAGCCGTAGAGCGGAACGGGCGGGATTCGCTCACTCTCGATCGTCTTCCTCTGGACCCTGCTTTCCTTTGATCAGCTTGGCGCGCTTGAGCGCGTCGCGTCCGAAGCGTTCGGAAACCGTGTCCAGAACGTCGGCGACGCGCTCGGCGTTCTTGTCGCGCTCGCCGTCTTGGAACAGACCGAGCTGTCGGTCCGGCTCGAGTTCATGCAGCCCGGAGACGCTGACACCGATCAGCCGTATCGGACGGTCACCGGGGTCGGCCGCGGCGAACAGTTCGCAGGCCACCGGGTAGATGGCTTCGGTCGTGAAGAGCGATGTCTCGGCGGTACGGCGCTTTGTGTGAGTCTCGAAAGGTGCGAGGCGAAGCTTCACGGTGATGGTGTGGGCCGCCAGGCTCCGCCGTCTGAGCCGTACGGCGACCTCCTCGGTCAGCGCAAGCATCGTGCGTCGGACGAAGTCGCGATCTTCCGTGTCGGTCATGAACGTCGTTTCGCGGCCGATCTGTTTACGCTCTCGGCCAGGCTGAACAGATCGATCGTCGATGCCGTTTGCGAGCCGGTGGAGGTGAAGGGCGTGGGCGTGACCGATGTGGCGCTCGAGCAGCGCGAGCGGCGTCTGCGCTAGATCGCCGATCGACCGGAGGCCCAGTGCATGCAGCCGGCGAGCTGTCTTGTCGCCAACGCCCCAGAGCCGTTCGACGGGCAAAGGGTGCAGGAACTCCAACTCGGACCCAGGCTCTACTGCCACGAGCCCGTCAGGTTTCTCCAGATCGGAAGCGAGTTTGGCAAGGAACTTGTTCGGCGCGACTCCGACGGAAACCGTGAGTCCCTCCAACTCCAGAACTTGGCGTTTGATCTGCCGGGCGATGGTGACGCCATCGCCGAAGAGACGCGAGGAAGCGGTGACATCGAGAAATGCCTCATCGATACTCAGCTTCTCGACGAGCTCGGTGTAGGACTCGAAGATCTGCATGATCCGTTCGGAGACCTCGGAATACAGCTTCATCCGAGGGCTGAGATACGCTGCGTTCGGGCAACGGCGGTACGCTTCAGAGATTGGCATCGCGGAGTGGATGCCGAACTTGCGTGCCGCATAATTGCAGGCGGCCACAACACCGCGTCCGTGACCGGCGCGGGGATCTGCGCCAACGACGATAGGCCCGTCGGCGATCTCGGGGTTCTCGCGCGCCTCGACGGCGGCGTAGAACGCGTCCATGTCGGCGTGGAGGATCGTTCGGGTCACTTTCCGCTCCGCGTTGACCGGCTCGGCCGGCCCCTCTAACGTTCTAACCGCGGATATGAAAGACGCAACCTTGGGCGGTTATCGCCGCGAGCACGAGCGCCCACCGGCCTTTACGGGCCGGGACGGGGATTCATACACCGTCGAGATCATGACGGATCGCGCAAGCCCCGGCAGCGATGATCCGTGGAGTGCCTTCCTTTTCTTCCTTCGTTGGCGCGGTAGTGATCCGGTCGGCCACGTGGAGAGCGATGTACTGGCGCGGGCCGATAGCGAGGAGGCCGCACGGGCCGCGCTAGAGGAGCTGACGCTTCACGAGGTGAAGGACCTTCTGGACAGTCTGGTGTCTGGATGACTGGACTCGGTGAGATTGTCCGTGGTCGCCTCCTACGGACGGTGGGAGGCGTCTATCTCGTTGAGTTGGACGAGGGGCCGGCGGTGGAGTGTGCGCTCAGAGGCCGACTGAAGAGAGAGAAAGCACTCGGGCGTGTCGCGGTCGGCGACGAGGTAGAAGTCGAGAAGACGCCGGAAGGCAGTTGGGTGATTACGGGTGTTCTTCCACGGAGCGCGCGGCTGTCTCGGCGCTCGGCGGACGGACGCCGCGAGCAGGTTATCGCTGCCAACGTTGATCAACTGGCGGCGGTTTTTTCGATTACTCAACCGGAGCCGGCCTTCGAGCTGCTTGATCGCTTCTTGGTGCTTGCGGAGGAGAGCGGTATTACGGGGTGCCTCGTGGTCAACAAGATCGACCTGGCCAGCGAGACGGCTGCGCGCGATGCGTTCGAGCTCTACGGAGAAATCGGCTACCCTGTCCTTTACACGAGCGCCAAGACCGGCTGCCACCTGAAGCAGCTGAAGGATCGCCTCGCCGGCCACATCACGCTGTTCGTCGGCCCATCGGGGGCGGGCAAGTCGAGCTTGCTGAACGCATTGCAGCCAGGTCTCGGCCTTCGAGTCGGCGAGATCAGCAGAGCAATCCAGCGGGGACGGCACACGACGGTGACCGCATCGCTGCAGCGGTTGGAGGTGGGCGGCTATGTCGTCGACACTCCCGGTCTCGGGAAGCTGCAGTTTTGGGAAGTGGGCTCCCACGAGCTGGCCTGGTGCTTTCGGGAGTTCCGACCCTATTTCGGGCGCTGCAGGTTTCCCGACTGTGGACACGACCACGAGCCGGACTGCTCGGTGATCGAGGCGGTGCGAGGCGGCGAGATCTCGGAGCGGAGGCACGCTAGCTACCTGAGTATTCTCGAGGAGCGCAAGTCCCAACCGATCTGATCGCACAGGAAGGAGCGGACCATCTCGGAGCCGCTGATCAAGAAGATAGCGGTAGAGCTGGCGGGACGGACTCCGCTGCGGGCTGAGCCGGGGAGTTACGACTGGCAGGCCGCCGTGACGCTGATGCTGAGGCCGGCTAAAGAAGGGCTAGGGTTTCTGGCCATCAAGCGGGCCGAGCAGGACCGGGATCCGTGGTCGGGCCACATGGCACTCCCCGGTGGGCGGAGGGATCCGGGGGACGAGAGCCTTTGGGCGACGGCGGTTCGGGAGACGCAGGAAGAGGTCGGGGTTGACTTGGAAGAAGTAGGGCGGTTGCTGGGTCAACTGGATGATGTGTGGCCGCGAACCCGGCGGATTCCAGCGATCGCCATCACGCCGTTCGTGGCCGCCGTCCGGCCCGGCGTGACCGCGCGGACAAGCTCTGAAGTTGAGCATGCCGTGTGGGTGCCACTCGAGGTTGTGGTCGATGAGGGACATCGGGGAACGCTGAAGATTGACGCTCTTCCAGACCGCGAGTTCCCGACCATCGAGTATGGCGGCCACGTGATCTGGGGGCTTACCCTCGGCATCCTCCGGCAGCTAGAGGAGATCTTGACTCGAATCGGCTATCCCGAAGAGGGAGCGGGTTGAAGCGCGCCCTCATCGTCGGGTGCGGCTACACCGGGATACGACTGGCCGCGCGTCTCCAAGAGATGGCCGTTTTGGTCAGCGGCACGACGCGTAGCGAGGCACGGGCCGACGAACTCGAGGCAGCGGGGATAGAGCCGTTGCTAGGGAGTCTGACCGACCCGAAGACTCTGCGCCGGATCCGCGCAGTGAGTCCGCACTTGGCAGCCTACTTCGTGCCGCCGCAGCTCAGCGGCGAGGACCCACTCCCAGAAGTCGTCGACGCTATCGCCCGGGCACCTATCGAGGCGTTTCTGTACGCGAGTAGCACATCGGTCTATGGCGATCGGGGCGGCGACTGGGTAGATGAGGAGACTGCCGTGCGGCCGGAGAGCCGGCTCGCGAGCGCTCGCCTGGCTGCGGAAAGCTATGCCATCGAGGCGGTTCGGACCGGCATTGCCCCGACGCGCGTGTGCCGCATTACCGGGATCTACGGGCCTGGCAGGACGCTAAGGCGCATGTTGGAGAGCGGCGAGTACGTGCTGATCAAGGGGCGCGATACGTGGGTCAACCGGATCCACGTGGACGATCTGGTGAGCGGTCTGGTTGCCGCTTGGCAGTGCGGCACCGATGGGGGCGTCTACAATCTTTCCGACGACGAGCCGCACAAGGCCCACGAGTTCGCTATCCAGGCGGCGGATCTCCACGCTCTGCCCGAACCTCGGTGGATCGATGAATCGGAGGCCTTCGATCGATTGGGCGAGCTGCGCTTGCGGCGCAAGTTGGACAGCAAGCGAGTCAGGAACAGGCTGTTGACGCAAGAACTTGGAGTGAAGCTCGCTTACCCGACGTTCAGAACTGGGCTGCCGCTCGCCGTCGCCGAGGAGAATCGGACGGTAAGGCGACTGGACCTGCCGTAGTCGCGCCTACGGCGAGGTATTGGCGACCCCTACTCGATCCAGTCGGCGATGAAGATATTGGTCTCTCCCTGCTGAGCGTTGAAGCGGTTCGACCCCCAGACGATCTTGGTGCCGTCAGAATTGAACATCGGAAAACCATCGAACTCTTCGTGGAACGTGATGCGCTCCAACCCCGTTCCGTCGACGTCAATGGCGTAGAGGTCGAAGTCGCGGCCGTCGGGATCGTGCATGTTGGAGACGAAGATCACGCGGTCGCCGTCCGGGAAGAAGAAGGGGGCGAAGTTGGCGGCGCCGTTCTCTGTCAGCTGCCGTTTGTTTGACCCGTCGGCGTCCATGACGAAGATCTCTAACTTGCTGGGCCGGATTTGGTCCTGCTCCAGCAGTCGCAAGTACTCTCCCCTCTCCTCATCGGTCTTCGGATGGTAGGCTCGAAAGACGATCTTGGTGCCGTCGTGAGAATAGAAGGGGCCACCGTCATAACCCAGCTCGTCTGTGAGCTTTCTCACGTTGGAGCCATCGGCGTCCATGGAATAGATGTCGAGGTCACCATCCCGCAGAGATGTGAAGACGACCTTTTGACCATCGCGTGAGATCGTCGCCTCGGCGTCGTACCGCCACGTGTCTGTCAGCTGTATCAGGTTTCCACCGTCACGATCCGCGACGAAGACGTCATAGGATGGGTAAAGGGCCCAGACGTAGCCTTGCGAGAAGTCGGGAGGTGGCGGGCATTTCGGGTCGTGCAAGTGCGTCGACGAATAGAGGATCTTATCGCCGGAGGGGAAGAAGTACGCACAGGTCGTGCGACCCATGCCGGTGCTCACCAATCGGAGGTCGCCGCCCGTAATGGGGATCGTGAAGATCTGGTCGCATCCATATTCCCCGTGCGTCGACTGCAAGATCAGGTGTCTGTCGTCTGCCGAGAAATACGCTTCCGCGTTCTCGCCGCCGAATGTCAACTGCTGCGCGTTACCGAGGTGAACCTCTTCCGGCAGTGTAAGGTTCTGCTGTGCGGTTGCCGACGACTGGTCGGATGCCTGACCCCCCTGTCGTGTGCACGCTGTAACGATAGGGATGGCGATCGCGACGGCGATGGCGATGGGAAATCGTACTTGCGCGTTCAGGATAGGGCCTCCTTAATGACGTTCTCGATTTCGGGGACCAAGTTCTCCCAGACAGCCGTTTCCGACTTTGTGACGGTTACGAAGTCCTCGGCGATGAGGAGGGACTCGACACCGTCAATCTGAAAGAGCCGGCTGGCCAAAGCGTCGTCGGCGGCCATCTCGGCGTTGAAGTAGGACGCGCCGGCGCCACCCTCGATCAGGGTACGGTCGACGGTGAACTTTGCCGCGTTCGGGTTTGGTGTGCCCTGGACGCTGATGTTCGGTTCGGGCATGACGTCTCCTATCAGCTCCCGAAGCTGTCGGAACAATGCAAATTAATCTGTCAGGAGCGCCTCAGACAGTCCTCCAGAACGCGGAGGGCGAAGTCGAGTTGCTCGTCGGTGATGGTTAGAGGGGGCGAGATGGCGAACATGTGGCCGCCGCTCAGGAGGATGAGACCATGGCGGAGCGCCTCGGCGGAGACACGCGCCGCCAACTCGGGATCCGGCTCCTGGTCAAGCGGGCCTTGGATGAGTTCGACCCCGGCCAAGAGACCACGGCCCCGGACATCGCCGACGACAGGCGCGCGCGTCTGGATCTCGAGCAGCCGCTCGACCAGAGTCTTCCCAAGACGAGCTGAGCGTTCCACCAGCTGATGACTCTCGATTTCGTCGATCTGCGCGAGTGCAGCAGCGCAACCCAAAGGGTGGCCGAGGAATGTGCTGGTGTGTATCGCTTCCCCTTGACTGGGCGGCCAGAAGTCCATTACGCCGCGACGTCCAATGCAGGCCGAGAAGGGGAGCATCCCGCTCAGCGCCTTGCCGATGCACAAGATATCCGGCACGACGCCCTCGTGATCGCAGGCGAACCAGCGGCCGCTACGCCCGAAGCCGCTGAAGATCTCGTCGAAGATGAGTACGAGTTCACGCAGGTCGCAAAGTTCCCGGAGCCCGGCCAGAAAGCCATCCGGTGGGATGACGAAGCCTCCGCGCCCTAGAACGGGTTCAACGATGATGGCACCGATGGAAGCGTCGGCGGCGAGTCGCTCGGCCACGAGTTCGAGTGTGGCGTGAAGCAGACTTCCGCCTCGAGCCTGGATTTCCGGTGCGGGCCGACACGGTTCGGGGTAGGGCACGCGGGTCACAGGTATTCCGAGTTGGTCTTCGAACGGCTGGCGGAAAAGCTCCCCGTCGGTGGCAGCGAGGGCGCCGTACGTAAGGCCGTGGTAGGCTCCGCTGAAGGCCAAGACGCCGGGCCGGCCGCTTGCCAGCCGCGCCGTCATCAGAGCCGCCTCCACGGCCTCGGCCCCCGAGCTGGAGAGTATCGTCACCTCCAGGCCTGCTGGGGTAACCTCTGCTAGCCGTTCAAGCAGTCGGACCTTGATTTCCGGCGGGTGAAGATCACCGAGGCCGTGCGCCAATGTGTCGAGCTGTCTCCGGATTGCATCCGACACGCGAGGATTGCGATGCCCGGCGGCGGCGACGCCGAATCCAGCGGTGAGATCTATGTATACGTTGCCATCCGCATCGAGGACGTTGGCTCCCAGAGCTTCCTGCCAGAATATGGGGAAGTCGTCCGAGATGAAGGTTATGTTCCTCGACTCG
This sequence comes from Gemmatimonadota bacterium, assembly GCA_039589375.1. GTDB lineage: Bacteria > Gemmatimonadota > Gemmatimonadetes > Palauibacterales > KS3-K002 > JASFMO01. Next base: position 14,521 of record JBDHHL010000099.1, read on the forward strand.
TGAGCTCTCAGTCGCGTTGCCAGCTCCCGTGACCTGGGGCCCGGCGGCGTCACCCGAATCTCGGGCAGCAGATCACCGGCGGGAAGAGACTTCATAGCGTCGGCCCGGGCCCGCGGCCTCTAGACCTTGCTGTAAGGTGTGAAGGTCGTCTCGGTCCCGTCGTCCAGGGGCTCGATCTTGAAGTCGCCGAAGATTTCTGGTGCCTGCGGCTGCAACACGCGCAGTACCGCGATGGCCAGCTTGCGAATCTCGGCGTCGGCTGCGGGGGAGGCTCTGAGTTCTATGAAGTGGCGCCAGGCGCGCGCGTTGGCTGTGACGACGATCTTGGTCTCCGCCGAGTTGGGGAGAACGGAACGGGCGGTCTGCCGCGCACGTTTCCGCCGCATGGTCGCCTTCGGCTCGTCGGCGACCTGCTCGGCCACCTGCGCGAGCAGTTTCTTGTACCACTCCAGAGCGTTCTCGCAAGCCTGTCGCCAGATCTCGAAAGCCGGCGTGTTCGCTTGTATCTCAGGTGGAAGCACGAAACCGATGTTGGATTCGTCGACGAAACGCTGTGACAGCTGAGAGAAGCCAAAGCCCGCCCGGTGCCGCACGAGCTCATGAGTGAGCGCCCGAGAGATGCCCTCGAAAAGGAATGTGAATACGACATGCTCGAGCACGCTTCCGTGTTTGACCTCCAGGAGATTCCGCATGTACTCCTTATTGCTGGTTCGGCCCTGAATGGTCTTGTGACCGCCAATGACCTGTGCCTCTTGGCCGAAGCTGAGGTAGCACAGTCGCCCGGCAAACTCGGCCAGTTGCTGCGGGTCGTTGTCTGAATCGCTCTGCCAGTCGATGTCCGGATGACCCAGGTATTCTTGCTTGGCCAGCAAGGCCACTTTCGGCTCGCGAATTATCTCCATATCAATGTCATCGGTAGAGGGTTCCTGGAAAACGACAGCGTACGCTCGTAAGCGAGTTACCGGCGGC
>JBDHHL010000100.1:0-11467 GCA_039589375.1 Gemmatimonadota bacterium
GCCCTGACCGAAGCCCGCATTGCGGAACGATCCGGGGATCCGCGCCAGGTGCTCGAGGCCCTCGATCGCGTCGAGACCGACCTGTCTACCGGCGCCTACGACTGGGTCTGGGCCGTCGAGGTTCTTCGCGCGCGTGCCTATGCGGCGCTCGGCGATTTCGATTCGGCTGCCGCGGCCGGGAGCACCTCTGTGCACGCCGTCGAGCGCGTCCGAGCGAGTTTCGGGTCCGGATTCTTGCGGAGCCGCATCACCTCCGATCGGAGAGAGGCGTATGCGTCGCTGGTGGAGATCCTTCTGGACATGGGAGACACGCTCGCCGCGTTTGAGATCTCGGACGCCGCCCGCGGGCGCAGCCTCCTGGAGCACATTACCGTCGCGACCGGGGTGCGGCCCGGCGACATCGGCGAGGCGGTGCACCTGGAGCGGGCCAGGCTACTCCGGCAGATCAACGAGTGGAACGGCGCGATCAGCTACCAGGAGTCTTTCCTTGACGATCGGGACGATGCCGCGCTACGCGATCTCACAGAGCGGATAGCGAAGGCCCAGGCCGAGTACGAAGCACTCCGCGTTCTGGCCATCGAACGGGACACGACCGCCGCCGCACTGCTGGGCGAACGGAAGGCGAACGTGCAGCAAGTCCAGCGCGCACTCCAGGATGATGAAGTCCTGTTGGAGTACCTGGTGACGGACGACCGCGTGGTGATCTTCGCCGTAACGCGTTCGACCGTGCGCTCCTTCGCTCATGTCGTGGCCAAAGACGACCTATGGCGCCGCGTGAGGATCGCCCGCGATCTCATCTCGGACCCGAGTTGGGACGTTCGATTGGAGTCGACAGTCCTTTCCAGCCTTCACGAGACCCTGGTTGCGCCGCCCGGGGAGGCCCTGCGAGATGCTCGCCGGTTGATCATCGTACCCGATGGGGTCCTCAACTATCTTCCCTTCAGTACTCTCACGATCGCGTCCACGGGCCGTTATCTGGTGGAAGATTATGCCATACAGGTGCTTCCATCGGCATCCGGGCTTCCGGCCTTGCGGGCCCGGAGCCAGAGCCAGCATTTCGACACCGAATCGGGCACCGGGACGGCGTTCGCTCCGTTCAGTCGCTCGCTTCCCGCCACCCAGCGCGAGGTCGAAGCATTTCGCCGCAACCTTCCCAGTTCTAAGGCGATTACTGGCCGAAAGGCTACAGAGACGCGTTTGAGGGAAGCCCTGTCGCAAACCGGCATCGTTCACGTCGCGACCCACGGGGTGTTGAACGTACGTAACCCGATGTTCTCACGCCTCGAGATGGCTGGCCGATCGGATGACGACATTGAGAACGATGGTCGGCTCGAGGTGCACGAACTCTTCGGGCTACAGGCCCAAAGCCCGCTCGTCTTCTTGTCGGGCTGCGAGACGGGACTCGGGGTCGCAGGCTCTACGAGCTTCGCCGCGGGTGAAGACTACGCGACTCTCGCGCAAGCATTCCTCTACGGCGGCGCACAGAACGTTGTCTCGACGCTCTGGCGCGTGGAGGACGAGGGCGCGGCCGCGTTTGCCGAGCTGTTCTACCGGGGACTCAAGGAGTCGAGTCCCGCTGAAGCACTGGCCAAGGCGCAAAGGCAAATGATCATCAGCGAGCGCTACGGAGCGCCGTACTATTGGGCTGCGTATCAACTGACCGGTGAAGGCCGGGGTGGAAGCCAACTGTGGACCCGAAGATCAGGCGTGCAACAAAGATGAGCAATCCATCCGTTTAATCAGGTTACAGGCGACTTCACGCGTAAAGGAGTCTCGACCGGAGGGATCCAGCATGCTTTACACAACGCGTCAGCCGACGAAGATCCTGACTGCTATCAGCCTGGCCTTAACGGTGGGCCTCCTGTCGTGCCAGACGGAAGGGCCGACCGAGCCTGTCGTCACCGGCATTGCCGTGGCGAAAGGAGGTGGAGGCAGACCGGGCCCAAAGGTCGACGAAGCCGTTCCGCCGATCACGGAGCAGAGCACGACGCTGGATGTTCATGTGCTGGGCTCTGGCTATGACGACGGCTCCGTTGCTACGTTCAAGATCAATGGCAGCGAAGTCGCTCAGGTGCGGACGAACTCTACCAGGTTTGTGACCGCTGAAGAGCTCGTTGCCAACATCACGGTGGATGCCGACGCTCCTCTTGAGCTCTACGACGTCGAAGTCGTGACTACCCGGGGCAAGAAGGGTATTGGTGCCGATCTGTTCAAGGTCGTCAAGGAAGGCAGCCTCTTTGATGCGTCGTTCCGAGATGACCCCGCGGACGGAATGGTGAGCGACGGGAGTGGATCGTATGACGCCGAGCTCGATGTCTACTTCACTCTGGACGCCCGAGCCACGAATGCTCGGAAGCTTTGCTTCGACTTCCACGGGCAGCTGGAACCGGGGCAAGTGGGCTTTTCGGACCAACCGACCGCCGAAGTTCTGTGCGACGATGGATGGCTGACATCCGGCGTCGACAACTTCCTGGAAGACAACCAAACCCAGGGCGTCGGGTTGTCGGAGATGCCGATCGGCGCCATTCAGCGCGCTCGGCTGGGTGGCTTCTATGTGCGCGAAGGCTTCAACTGGAGCTTCAGTTGGGGGAGGGACTGTAGCGGAGACGCAATCCCGGACGACCGCGCCGTCATCACTCGAGTGTCCGGTACAGTCTGGACTATCGAGGCCACGACCATGACGCTTTGCAAAGCCGCGGTCAGGGGGCGAAAGAACCAGGACGGATTGGTGGCCGGCGGCTTGGTGATGCCCGTGAAGATCACGCTCACGGAGCACTTTCCGTAATCGCAGGCAGTCAAAGTAGTTGGCCAGCGTCTGAAGGTTTGCTCAATCAAGCACGGGGGTGTCCGACCGAGTCGGACACCCCGGTTCGTGAAGGGCTCGCCTGTTCGCGGAGCAGCATCCTGACAGAAAAGGGTTGCGGGCATCGCTCCATCTCGTTCGGCGTGACCACGAGGGAGAGCTCGAAGCTCCGACCTAGGGAGTCATGGGCGTCATCGCCCTAACCCGGTCAGCAGCTCGTCGATTCGCTGAAACGCGTAACCTCGCTCTTTCAAGACGTCGATGAGTTCCTCGAGACGGAGATAGAACTTGTCGGGTCGCTCGGGTGCCGAGCCGACATGAGACAGAAGGATGAAGCCGTTCAGGCCATGAGGATCCCGGGCCTCGTGGGAGATGATGCTCTGCATGATGGCGCCGCTCGAGACGTAATGGTCAAGCTCCGGGGTGGTGTAGTCGGCGTGCGATCGTGTTCCCAGTGAGTAGTTGATCAGCGTCAGGCCCAGCTCGCTCGTCCACATGCTGATCTGGTCGTTGTACCATTCGTACGGTGGCATGAAGATCGGCGCATCATCCGTCTTCACCCCAAACCGTTCCATCTCCGCGTAGTTATCGAGGATGTCCTTTACCAACTCGTCCCGCGTTACCAACAGGCTGTCGCGGTTCTCCCAGCTGCAATAGAGCAGGTGCTGGTCGGAGTGCGCGCCGAGGTAATGACCATCGGCTTTGGGCCCGCGGATGTCCTCGGCGAAATCAGGATTGCGGTAGAATCGCCCGGTGAAGAAGAACGAGCCTCGGATGTTCTGACGGGCGAGTACCTCGCGTATATGCGCGGTACCGTCACCGAATTCGTCGCCGGTGAACACTAGGGCCAAGACTGGTTTGTCGAGGCTGCCCCTGACGATTCCGCCGTACGACCATGTGAAGCCGTCGGCTTGAAGAAGGGCCAGAGCCACGGCCAAGAGGGTCAAGGTTGGTGGCATCGTGGAGTCCCGAATCAAGATTGTTGTAGCACGGGCTAGACAGACGCTCAACAGGCTATCGAAGCACGCACGCCATGGGTGAAAGATCATGAGGTGGATGGCCGGAGTGCAAGCAGTAACTCGAAGGTCGCCGCTGGGCGACTACAATCGGCAAAACGACCACCGCGTCCGGTTCTTCCGGTGGGCGTGCCGTGACCTCTCCATCTGCGGAAATAGGCGCAGCCCATCCGTTCAATCCAAATAGACGGATGTCAGTCAAATAAGGAGCCTAGAACGACGCGAGGCAGGTGGTGGATTGGGAAGCTGGGGCCCCGCCTGCTCGCTCAACGATGGAAGCGGGCAGCGGGTGAGGTTGGCAACCCTAGTGAAGTCACTGAAGTAGGGCACACGTGTTGCCCGGCATCACGCGCTTCAACCGCGCTCTGCACTTGAGAAAGGAGGCCCCTGTGGATGGCTTGACTGCACGCAACTTGGGGCGGCGCCCTGACTCGCCACCACGCAGAAGAGGCGGGGTCAGGTCTTGGCGCCGTAGCAACGGACCGGTGGCACAAGGATTCGTGAAGCGGTTGACGGAACCGCTGAACAGTTCGTCTTCCTGCAATAAGCGCCACCTGAGGCGGTTGGCCTCATTCGCGCGGAGTGGTAACATGTGGTCACGTGGTGTCCTGCCTCTTCTTGCTATGTCCTGTCTTCTTGCCTGCGGCGGCGACGGCCCGACGGAACCGCCGCCGCCACCACCACCGCCAAATGAAGTCCCTTGGGCGAGGATCGACAGTCCGTCACCGAATACGACTGTGACGTTGGGTGATGCCGTGAACTTTCAGGGCACCGCAAGCGATACCGATGGTAGCGTAGCCAGCCACAACTGGAACTTTGGTGATGGGGGTGGGGCGACAGTGGAGGATCCGGGTGCGCATACCTATGTCAGTGTGGGCACCTACACCGTCACCTACACGGTCACGGACGATCAGGGTGCCAGCTCCACGCCCGATACTGAGGTGGTGACGGTGGAGCCGGCCAGTATCGGTTCGCTGTCGGGCCGAATCCTCTTCTCGGACAACCGGGTGGGCGCGGTCGACCAGTGGGAAGTATTCTCGATGGCCCCGGACGGGAGCGATCACAGGCAGATCACGTCTGAGCTGTCGAACTACCAGATGCATCCGGTGGCATCGCCGGACGGCCGGATTCTGGTTTACGAGAGGTGGGACCAGAACCCGCTCACTGGTAGCCTGGCCAACGTGAAGGTCGCCCGAGCGGACGGAACGAATGCTGCCGAGTTGCGTGGCGGCAGCGAACGCTCACCGAGTTTCTCGCCGGATGGTACGCGCATCGCGCTGGTGACTTCAGATGCTCTGATTCTGACTAACCCTGACGGAACAAACCAAATCGAAGTGCGTCAATGGTTTGTGAGTGCAAGATATAACAAGCCAATCTTATCGCCGCAGGCTTGGTGGCCGACCGGTGAGTATATCTTTTTTAGCCAGCAGCCCAACTACGGGATGGGAGAACCGCAGCAGGTCTTCTACTTCTCCTTTGTCGACTCGAGTACTCGCCTGAGAGTCGGGCCTCCGTCTGAACATCCTTCGATCTCTGTCAATGGCTGGATGGCATTCTCGAGTGACTTCGAGGGACATCATGATATCTACCTGCTCGATCTGACAGTCTCCAACAGCAGCAGTATCAGACTAACGACGAATCCCTCTGCGGACCGCCAGCCGGTGTGGTCCCCTGACGGTTCCAAGGTCCTCTTCGTGAGCGACAGAGATGGGAACAATGAGATCTACGTTGTGAACCGCGATGGGACAGGTCTCACCAACCTGACCGGACACCCGGCGAGTCAGACCGACCCGTACTGGGTTCCCTGATCACGGCTCCACGGGGCCATCCGTGTCCACTACTAGCTGGACCGGACACAGTCGTGGTGAGGATTTGGCACCCCAGGACCGCCCCATACGTTTCTGCTGAGCCAATGTGCCCCGAGCGTCACGCGGCGCTCGGGGCTTTCTTCTGATCCAACCGGTCTCGCAATCCCGCCTTAGAGCAATCCCTGCCGAGCTCATGCGAATCAGGGTCCGTCCTTAGGCTTCCTCAGCTGCGCTGGTCATGCTTGTGGGTCATGACGCCCACCCTTGCCTGGGCGGCTCGCATCGGCCCATTCTCAACTTTATCGAGCAACGAGAGCAATCCGCCGGGACCTGCCTGGGCCGCAGGTCCGTAGGCGTAGGGCGGTCCTCTCGCACACCCCACCAGCATCACAGGAGGGAAGCCCCGTGTGGAAGCCGCACGTCGAGCGATGGAAGCCCTGTCAACTAACCGCTAGACCATGAGCAAGCTCAAGAAGCGGCCGGACAATCAGGAGCCGATATTCCGCCCGCTGGATCGGAACGGATGAGGTCTAATCTGTGGCTCTTCGGCGGTAACGCGCCCACCAGCGGCGAACGCGACGAAGTAGTAGTTACATCGTTCTCTTTTGTGAAGCGAGTGAGTCATCGGCCCGGCCCGCTCAGCAGTTCGTCGATACGCTGAAACTCGTAGCCCCTCCCCTTCAAGATTCTGATGAGCTCCTCGAGACGGAGATAGAACTTGTCGGTTCGCTCGGGCGCAGTGCCGACATGAGAGAGCAAGATGAAACCGTTCAGGCCATTAGAATCCTCGGTCTCGTAGGACACGATGCTCTGCATGATGGCCGCGCTCGAGATGTAATGGTCCAGATCGGGGGTGGTGTAGTCGGCGTGTGACCGTGTTCCGGGTGAGTAGTTGATCAGCGTGAGGCCCAGATCGTTTGTCCATGTGCTGATCTGATCGTTGTACCATTCGTAGGGGGGCATGAATAACGGCGCATCATCTACCTTGACCCCGAACCGTGCCATCTCCGCGTAGTTATCGAGGATATCCTTGGCGAACTCGTCTCGCGTTACCAGCAAGCTGTCGCGGTTCTCCCAACTGCAGTAGAGAAGGTGCTGGTCGGAGTGCGCGCCGAGGTAGTGACCATCCGCCTTGAGCCCGCGGATGTCGTCGGCGAAATCAGGATTGCGGTAGAATCGCCCGGTGAAAAAGAACGTGCCCTTGATGTCCTGCCGATCGAGCACTTCGCGTATTTGTGCCGTACCGTCACCAAATTCATCACCGGTGAACACGAGAGCCAGGACGGGTTTGTCGAGGCTGCCTCTGACAATGCCGCCGTGCGACCGCGTGAAGTCATCGGCCTGAAGGAGCGTCAGACCGAGAGCCAGGAGTGCGAAGCTTGGCGGCATCGTGGCGTTCCGAGTTGGGACACGTGTATCAGCGAACGGACGGACGTTTCAAACGGCTACTGGGGCACGGAGCCATGTCGTGAAAGGTTGTGGCGTGGGCGGCCGGAGTGCAAGCAGAGAAGACTTCGGCCAACCCCACCCTTGCCTGGGCGGTTCGCATTTGCCCATCCTCATCCTACTCGTGCAACGAGAGCGACCCGCCGGGATCTGCCGGGATGCAGATACGTGGACGCAGGGCGGCCCTCTCGCGCACCCCACCCGCGTCACAGGAGGGACACATGAGAACTCGTCTGATTCTCGGTACCCTGCTCATCGGGCTGGCCGTTCCGATCGCCGCGTTGTCGCAGGAAGCATCCGAGCGGGGCCAGCTGGGCGAGTGGGTCATCTGGCGTGTAGCGCCCGACGATGCCGCCGCCTTCGAGGCTGTCGTGAAGAAGGTCGTCGAGGCCGCCAATCTCGCCGCGCTCGGCGAGGATCATGCTTGGGTCCTCTGGCAGAGCGGTTTCATGTACGGGCTCTACGGCAACGTGGAAGACATGGCCCAATTCGATGATCCAGAGGCGTTCATGCGGGCGTTCCAAGGGACCGCCGGCGAGGCGAAGCTGATGGAGGCCATGGAAGAGTTCGGGACGCTCGATTTCGACGTACTCTCCCGAGAAGTCGTCGAGGCCCCGCCCGATTGGAGGTATACTCCGCAGACGCGCTACGCCGAGGAGACTCCGATCGCGCAGGTGTACGAGTCCTGGATGAAGCCCGGAACCGAGATGAAGGCTGACGAAATCTCGAAAGAGTGGGTGGCCTTCCTGAAGGAAGTCGGTTATGGCTACGAGGCTTTCGGCATGAGAGTTCATTTCGGCGATGTCAGCCGTCTGATCTATATCACCTACATCGACAACGAGGCGAACTTCTTCGGCGCCAACAGCCTCTTGAGCCTGGTTGAGGAGAAGGGCCTCGGCGAGAAGTGGGGCGATCTGGGCGGGCGCTGGAACAAGCTCATCAGGCGCTACGACGAGACGACCTGGACCCATCGCGCTGACTTGAGCTACTTGCCTTCGGAGTGAGCGCGAACAGAACCGGCGGCGTTTGCAAGGGGCGACTTGGCGCGACTGAGTCGCCCCTTTCGTTGCCGCTCGCAAGAACAGTTGGTGGGCCTGTCGCTATCTAACCTGCCTACCCTTCCTGCTGGCGAATCAGTGCCCGGACTCGTTCCGGAGTGATGGGAAGCTCGCTCACTCGGGCGCCGATGGCATCCGAGATGGCGTTGGCGATTGCCCCGATCACCGGAAGCGTCGATCCTTCGCCGCACTCTTTTCCTCCGTACGGCCCCTGCGGCTCGAAGGACGGTACGATCGTCGTGTCGATCTCGGGAGCATCGCAGGACGTGGCCAGCAGGTAGTCATGGAGGGTGGGATTCCTGACCCGGCCTTCCTCGTCGAAGGCGACATCTTCCAATAGCGCCTCGGACAGCATCATCACGCCCGCGCCCTCACACTGCCCTTCCACCGCCATCGGGTTGATCGGCGTGCCGACGTCGTGGGCGTCGGTCAGCTTGGTGACGGTGACCCGTCCCGTCTCGCGGTCCACCTCCACCTCGGCCACACATACGGAGAAGGAGTAGGCCGGCGAGGTGCCGACCGTCGCGCCTTTGTGGCTGCCGCCCAAGGCCAGCGGGGGTGAGTACCACCCCTTCCCAACCAGCGGCCCACGTTCGGAGAAGTGCCGGGCCGCGGCGTCCGCCCACGGCACCGCGCGCTCCGGATCGTCTCTCACGAAGGCGCGGCCGCCGCGGGCGTCCAACCCCTCCGCCGGTACCCCGAGCAGTTCCGAAGCCGCCTCCAGGACCTGCTTCTTGACCTCTTCGCCTGCCATGCGGCAGGCGTTGCCTCCCATGAGCGTCACTCGAGAGGAGTATGTCCCCAGGCCCCGGGGCGTGCGCTCGGTGTCCGCGCTGACGATGCGCATCGCCTCGTACTCGATTCCCATGGCTTCCGCAGCGACTTGGGAAAGGACCGTGCTCGACCCTTGGCCGATGTCGGCCTCGCCGATGAACAGGGTCGCGGCCGTTCCATCTTCCGCGACGCGGATCAGCGCATTGGAGTGAGGGAACTTGGAGCGGTAGATGGGATATCCCGCTCCGCTGACGAAACCGCCGCAGCCGACGCCGATGCCCCGCCCGAGCGGAAGCTTTCCACGCTTCTCGTCCCATCCGCTTCGCTCGCGGACGGCGTGCAAGCACGCCTCCAGCTCGCACGATCCGACGTCCAACTCGTTGACCGTTCGCGAGTCAGGCTGCATCGCGTTCCTCAGCCGCAGATCGATGGGATCCATTCCCAGGTCCTGGGCCAGCATGTCGAGAACGCCCTCGAAGGCGAAGCGTGGGTGGGGACAGCCGTGCCCCCGCATGGCGCCGCAGGCGGGTAGGTTGGTGTAGACCCGATAGCCGTCGTAGCGGAAGTTGGGAAGGCGGTACAGCGTCGGGACCATCGCACCGGCGTAGTATGCGGCAACGATGCCGAAGGACGAGTAAGCGCCACCCTCGAGTACAGCCTCTTCGTGCACGGCCGTGATCGATCCGTCCCGCTTTGCGCCGATCTTCATCTTGATGTGCTGCTTGTGCCGGCCGCGGCCGTGACGGACCATCTCCTCGCGCGTGTAGCGCATCTTCACCGGCTTGCCAGTCTTGCGGGAAAGCAAAGTCGCACAGATCTCCAGGGGGTTCACTTCGGCCTTCCCCCCGAATCCGCCGCCGCAGTGCGTCATCACCACACGCACATCGCCTTCGGGAATCTCCAGCAGGCGAGCCAACTGGTGCTGGACGTAGTGGACGACCTGTGTAGAGGTCCACACGGTCAGCCTCGCGCCCGACTCCCAACGCGCCACCGCGCAATGCGGCTCCATCGGGTGCTGATACGTGCGGTTCCCCGTGAAGGTGTGCTCCCGAACCAAGTCAGCCTCGGCGAACCCCTGCTCGACGTCGCCGAAGTGCCACTCCACGCGGGTATTGATGTTGTTCTTGAACCTGGGGTGGTCGTGGAGTTGCGGCGCTCCTTCCTTCATGGCTTCGAAGGGATCGAACACGGCGGGGAGGATCTCGTATTCCACGTCGATCAGCTCGAGCGCCCTCAGGCAGGTCTTCTCATCGACGGCAGCGACAGCCGCTATCTCGTCGCCGACGTAACGTACCCGGTCCTTCGCCAGCACCTGCTCGTCGTAGCGTGCGGGACTGACGCCGTAGAAAGTCTCGGGGACGTCCGCGGCCGTCAGCACGGCCTTCACTCCCTCTAACGCCTCGGCCCGTGAAGTGTCGACGCTCGAGATCCGGGCGTGAGCGTGGGGACTGGTGAGGATCTTCCCGTATAGCATTCCCGGCAGAGCGATGTCGTCGGTAAATACCGCCCGACCGGAGGCCAGATCGCGGGCATCGATGCGGGGCACCCGCCGCCCAACGACGACATGCTCGCTCGACTCGGGAGCGTCTGGCGGATTCTGCCAGCCAGTGACAGCGTCCAGGATCTTCTGGTAACCGGTGCACCGGCAGAGGTTGCCGGAAAGCGCCCTAGCCGCCTCCTCCCGCGTGGGATGTGCGTTGCGATTGATCAGAGCATTGGCGCTCATGATCGCGCCGGGTGTGCAGAAGCCGCACTGTATCGCGCCGTGCGCGATGAAGGCTCGTTGGATCGGGTGGTCCACCAGGTTTTCGATCGTCTCTACGCTTCTTCCTTCCGCTTCGAGGGCGAGCACCAGGCACGCGTTGACGGGCTGGCCATCGAGCAGGACCGTGCAAGCACCGCAGTCCCCGGTTCCACACCCTTCCTTCGTGCCCGTCAGGCCAAGGTCGTTTCTCAGCACCTGGAGGAGGGTGGCCTCGGGCGGTGCGGCCACCTGAGCGAGGTCTCCGTTCACACGGAAGGTCACCAACCGCTTCATCGGGCCCGCTCCTCAGCGGCACGGAGGGCCTGCACGCACAACGCCTCGACCAGTTCCCGCCGGTGTTCCGCCGAGCCGCGCACGTCCGAGATGGGCGCCGCCGCCTCCCGCGCGGCGAGGGCGGCCTGCTTGATTACCGCCTCGTCCAGGGCACGACCGACAAGCCGCTCCTCTAGGCCCGGCACGGGCAACGGTGTGGGCGCAACTGCGCCGAGTGCGATCCGTGCTTCCCTGCACAGGCCCTCCTCCAAACGGAGGAAAGCCGCCACACCGGCCACGGTGATGAAGTTCGCCGCCCGAAGGCCGAAGGCCCGGTAGGCGGCACCCTCGCCGGGGGTCCTGGCGGGAACCACGATCTCGACGAGAATCTGCCCCGGCCGCAACACGGTCCTGCGGTGGTCGCCGAAGAACTCCTCCAAGGCTAGCTCTCGGCGTTTCTCCGGTCCCGCCACGATGGCCCTGGCGCCCAACGCCACGAGAAGCGGGGCCAGGTCCCCGCACGATGCCGCGGAGCACAGGTTGCC
>JBDHHL010000101.1:0-11374 GCA_039589375.1 Gemmatimonadota bacterium
CAATATTCAAGGCCCGACCTACAATTCACATCCGCTTATAGCTCGGTCCACACCCCCCTTCTCGAGCCGTCCACCTCGGCCCGAGTATGTCCGTCGCCTTGCAGTCGATACAGTTAGGCGCGTTGACGACCAGTCTGTCGCCGTCCCGCTCATACACAGCCGCCGGACACATTCGCTCGTAGAACTCCGCCACTTCCGGCGGTACGTCTTCACTCACGACGAGATGAGAGGGGATGTCGTCCCGCGTGGTGTTTCCCGACCTGAACACTGCATCCACCTTGCTCATCGTTCGCTCGCCGTCCGGGACGAATTCCGTCGCCCCCGTCACATCCCGCGGCTCGTCGGCATCCGCCGGCACCGTGATTCGGCCGCCGAATAGAGCCCCGCGGCTCACCGTCATCAGAGCCGCTTTGACACCGCCTCCGAAGAGACCGGACTTGAAGGCAAGCCGCATGTTTCGCGTCTTGTACAGGTCCTTGCCCACATAGCTATCGCGGACCATGGCGTCATACGCCGCCAACCCTGCCGCCGTCGTGTCGTCCTGCTTCAACGCCTCGAAGATCGCACGTGCCGCGAACATGCCCGACTGCACCGAGTAGTGGATGCCTTTCAGCGATGGGACATCAACGAAGCCAGCCGCGTCACCGACGATCAGTAGACCATCGCCATGAAGCCGATCGGGAAGAGAGTAGTACCCGCCCTCGGGTATCGTCTTCGCGCCCCACTCTAGCAGTTCCCCATCCTCGAGGTATGGCGCGGCTAACCGATGCTGCTTGAACTGCTGCAGAAGCACGTGGGCGTCCAGCGAGTGCTGCCGGTAGTCGAGACCCACGACCAGGCCGATCGACACGAGATCATCGGCCAGCGGATACAGCCAGGTGCCCCCAAACGCGTCCTTAGGCAACGGCCAGCCCATCGTGTGGATCACCGACTCGAGCGGCCGCTTCACCTCCCACAGCTCCTTGACCCCGAGCGCATAGATCTGCGGGTTCGGCGACCTGATCTCCTGCCACTGCAGGAATGCTTGCGTCAGCGGGCCGCGTGTACCCTCCGCCAGCACGGTAACCTTCGCCGTTACATCCGTCGGAGGCATGTAGCCGCTTCCCGGCTTGCCTTCCCGATCCAGTCCAGCGGCTACCGTTCTGACCCCGACTACCCGAACGCCGTCGACGAGCAGCGAATCCGCAGGGAAACCCGTGAAGACGTTGATCCCCGCCTCCTCCGCACGCTCGCCCAGCCAGCGCACGACCTCGCAGATTGAAGCCACGTAGTTCCCATTGTTGTGCATGTTGGGCGGAGTGGGAATTCGACGCATCCCCCGCTTCGAGAGCATGAAGACACGGTCCTGCGGAGCCGGTCGCCGAAACGGTAGCTCGTCCACGGGCACGTCGGGAAACAGCTCCCGAAACGGAGTCGGGTTCACGATCGCCCCCGAAAGACAGTGCTCGCCCAAGCCCTCGGCTTTCTCCAGGACACCGATCTCTAGCTCACCTAGACTTCCGCCCTCCTCGGCATCGTCGCGTACCAGCCGCGCGAGTTCGATGGCACCTGCCAGTCCGGCCGGGCCACCGCCGACAAACAGCACGTCCATCGGAACGGCCTCGTCATCGGGAGGTTCCCCGAGAATGAGTCGATCTAGTGGAAGCGCCGGCTGGTAGTCAGCGGGCTTCAGGGTCTGCAACGGTCCGTGCGCTCTTGTCATCGCTCCGCCGATCGGTTCATGAGGGCCTCGCAGCGTGTATTCCGACCGGCGTCAAGATGCGCGTTGCTTCGCCGCGCGTCCAGCGTATCGTGAGCGTTGCGTCACTCGAGATCATGGAGGCTTGCGCCGCGCCAGCGTATCTTCAACCCGCAATCACGCTGAGTGTGTGGCAGCCGCGAATCAGGCGGCTATCATGTGTCGGCCCCTCGATCAAGTAGCTATCAGGTAGGACTCAGGTGTGAATCATTGGGGGCCGCACGGAACAGAGAGAACGAGGCACGAGCGATGCTGACATTCGACGAGCGAACCATCCGCGCTGCCATCAAGGAGTCCGAAGCGTTCGCCGCCGCCGAAGTGGCCTTTAGGGCCTTAGGCGAAGGCGCCGTAGAGATACCGCCACCCATGGGACTCAGCGTGCCCGAAGTCGAAGGCGAGGTTCACGTCAAGTCAGCCTACCTTGCTGGTGCTCCGATCTTCGCTGTGAAGATCGCGACGGGCTTCTACAAGAATACTGTTCGCGGTCTGCCAAGCGGCTCCGGGTTGATCCTAGTATTCGACGCAGCTACGGGATTCCCTCTGGCCTTGCTGGACGACGGCGGCTACCTGACCGACCTGCGCACGGCTGCCGCCGGTGCCCTCGCCGCACACCTGTTGGCTGTCGACCCGCTGGAGAAGGTCGCCGTGTTGGGCAGCGGGATCCAGGCACGCTACCAACTTCGAGCGCTCTCCCACGTACGCAGTTGGGAACGCACGATCGCCTGGAGCCGCAACCGCGAACGACTGGCAGCATACTGCGCCGAGATGGAGCACGAGCTCGACAGGCCGTTCACGGTCGCCGCAAGCGCGGAGGAAGCGCTGCGTGCGGCCGACCTCGTGATAACCGTGACTCCGAGCCGCGAACCGCTGATCGATGCGGCCTGCCTGTCGGCTCACGCCACCGTGATCGCGGTCGGCTCGGACGGACCGGACAAGCGCGAGCTTCCCACGGATGCTCTGGCGCGCGCCGACAAGATCGTGGTGGACCGATTGAGCCAGTGCCTGGCGCTGGGTGAACTCCACCATGCCGTGGAGGAGGGCGCTCTGGATGCCGCCTCGGTGCACGCCGAGTTGGGCGAGGTGCTGACCAGAAAGAAGACGGGTCGCGAGGGCTCCGAGTTGATCGTATGTGATCTCACTGGCGTCGGAGCCCAAGATGCTGCCATCGCCGCTGTCACCTGGGAGAGACTGGCCCCGAACGAGAGCTGAGCCGGTCAGACTACCCGGAACCGCTCGGACCTAGGCAGCGTTCGTTAGGTGCCTCGTGCACGCGCCCGGGACCGCTGGCCACGCGTCCAGCTGCCAGCGGCAACGGGCGCTCTTCTTATCAGATAGACCACTCCTCGCCGTTCCAGCACATCTCCCAGAACTGCCACTCGTAGCGGCTGGAGATCACGAACAGCTCGATCAGTCTTTTGCGCTTCTCCGGCGGTGTGCCTGCCGCCAGGCGATCCATCTCACCTCTCAGCCACGCTGCCGCTTCCGCGAACTCGTCAGACGAGTACTGGGCGATCCAGTCCGCGTATCGCTGATCTTCCGGGGGCTCGGCATCCGCGAGTTTCTGTGCCATGAACACGTAGCCCCAGGCGCAGGGCAGCAAAGCAGCCACGAGATCGGCCATGTCGCCGTCCGCAGCGGTTCGGATTAGGAAGTCGGTGTACGCCCGGGTCGTCGGCCACATCGGAGCCTGCTCCAGGTCGTCCGGCGTCAGCGCGAACCGGGCTGCGTAGTCACGATGCAGAGCCATCTCGGTATTAAGCGTCAGGTTGAGCACCGCCGCATACCAGCTCATGGATGCCAGGTTGTCTGCCTTGGCCACCGCCCAAGCGAAGACCCTGGCGAACTCCTTCAGATAGAGGTAGTCCTGTAGCACCCAACGCTTGAACCGCTCTTCCTCGAGCGTACCGTCTCCGATGCCTTTCACGAACGGATGTTCGAGCTGGGCTCCCCAAATCGGATGCCCCGCCGCGTACAATTCATCGGTGAACCTCAACACGCCGCATCTCCTTCCAATCCGGGCCAGCGCTCGCCGCTCGCCGCCATTTCCCAAAACGCCAGCTCGTACTTCGCCGTCATTTCGAACAGCTCGGCCATCCGCTGCCGTTCGGCGGATCCAACACCGTCGGCCAGTTTGTCGAGCTCGCTCTGAAGATAATCGACCCAGCCTGCGAACGCCTCGCTGGTCCAGTTATCCACGAACGGAAACCAGATCGACCGCTCGTCGATCCCGGCTCTCACGACCTTCCACGAATCGTAGTAGGCCTTTTCAGCCACGTAGAGCACCGTGTAGGCCTCTGCATATGACTTGTTGTACGCGCTCGCAAGCAGGAACTGAACGTAGGCGTGGTTCGTGAAGGAAGGCTTCACGTTCGTCAGGTTCACACCGGCAGCTTGGGCTCGCTCGCAGAACAACTCCAGTTCCTTCTCGAGCACGGGGAGTACTTGCCCCAGGGCTGCTCGATGCTCGACCGGTGC
The DNA here is from genome assembly GCA_039589375.1 of Gemmatimonadota bacterium. Classification (GTDB taxonomy): domain Bacteria; phylum Gemmatimonadota; class Gemmatimonadetes; order Palauibacterales; family KS3-K002; genus JASFMO01. The sequence goes on from JBDHHL010000101.1 coordinate 4,214, forward strand.
CTTCGGCAACAACGCGGCGATGAAGGGAATCGCCGCTTCCACGAACAAGTAATCCTGCTGCATCCAGTTGGCGAAGGTCTCATCGGCGATGGCACCGTCTCGCGTCTCCGTGAGGAATCGGTGCTCTAGCATCGGTTCCCAGATGTGACGCACTCGGACGAGTTGCTCTTCACAGAAGCTCATCACGGATCCTCCCTGCGTGAAATCACAGCCTCAACTTGGCAGAGAGGGTGGAGGGGGGTTGGCTGACTCCCTGCGCCGGCATTATCCGGATCAGGTTCTCAGGGTCTGATCTCAGCCGGGTAACTCCCCAGCACCCCTGTCACGATCTGGAAGGATAGAGGATTAGACGCGGGCCGCAAGATAGCGGCAACACGGTTCTGGGAACCGGCTGAACATCGAGCAGCCGACAGCAAACAACCGCTCTCGAGCTCTCTTCAACAGAGGAGGATCAGCCTTGGGCGCTCGGCTGATCCTCGTAGTCTCCACGCTCGAGCTTCGTCTGTCGACGGTCGAGCGTCGGGCAACGGAAAGGAGTCCTGAATCGGCTGTCGGCTGTTGAACGCCGAGCCACTCTCGGCTCAGCCCTCGGTCTGCTTCTCAGCCGCCGCCTTCAGCTTGTCGTTGGCCATGATCGCCAGTTCGACGCGACGGTTCTGTCGCCGCCCGTCGGCCGTTTCGTTGGTTACGATCGGCTGCGTCTCGCCGTAGCCCATGATGGCGAACCGCCCGGAGGACACGCTCTGCGCTGCCAGATGGTGTGCCACCGAGTTGGCGCGACGCTCCGACAACCCCATGTTGTACTCCTCTGAACCCGTCGAATCCGTGTGACCCTCGATGAGGACGTTCGTGTCCTCATACTTGTTGAGGATCCGTGCAAGCTCGGTGAGGTTGCCCTCGGCATCGACCGTCAGGTCGTAGCTGTCGACAGCGAACAGGAGGCCCGAGTCGAACGTGATCTTGATCCCCTCGCCGACCCGCTCGATCTCCGCACCTTCCAAGTCGCGCTCCATCTCGGCAGCCTGCTCATCCATGTAGTGCCCGATGACGGCGCCCGCGGCTCCTCCAACCGCGGCCCCGATGATGGCACCGACGGCCGTGTTCCCGGCGGCGGTCCCGACGGCGCCACCAACGATGGCCCCTGCACCGGCTCCCACAATGGCGCCCGTCTGAGTCTTGGTTGCACACGAGTATGTGCCCACGAAGAGTACAGCCACGATGGCGACCGCACGGAAGAAGGATGCACTGCGGCTCATACAATTCACCTCGCATGTTGGGTTAAGTTCGCAGGGGACAAACCATTACGAGCGGAGGGAGGACCCACAAATATTACCTCTCGCCGGACAGTTGGCAACGCCCGCCGGTTCAGCCGCCGCAGGCCGCACGCACCGTCCCGCAGTGAATCTCAACAGTATCCTCGAACCGCCAGGCGTAACCACCCGCGAGCGTAACCGCCACCGGCACGCCGGCGGACTCGAAAGTCTCGAAAACCAACTCGTCGCGTCGCCGAAGTCCGCCGAGCGTCAAGCCGAGGCCGCCCAGTTGGTCCTGTTCGTACGGATCGGCACCGGCCAAGTAGAAAGCCAAGTCCGGCCGATGGCGCTCGATGATATCCGGAAGGTGGAATTCCAATAGCGCGAGGTATTCCTCATCCCCGGTTCCGTCATCCAACCCCAGATCGAGATCGCTCGGCGGCTTCCAGGCAGGGTAGTTGTGCTGCTGGTGAATCGAGAAGGTGAAGACATCAGGCTCGTCATGGAAGATCGCGGCCGTTCCGTTGCCGTGGTGGAGGTCGCAATCGATGACCGCCGCTCGGTCGATCAGGCCATCGTTCATCAAAGCGCGAACGGCTATGGCAACATCGTTGATCAGGCAGAAGCCTTCGCCGTGATCGGGGAACGCATGATGGAAACCGCCCCCCAGGTGGACCGCCCTCCCGCGTTCCAGGGCCATCCGGCCGGCAATGATCGAACCCCCTGTGCACAGCCACATCGCTTCCCGCAATTCCTGCGAGAACGGCACCTCCAGAATCATCACATCTCGCGTGCTGAAGGCTCCGCTCTTGATCTTCTGCAGATACTGCGGCGTGTGCACAAAGGCTACCTGGCCATCGGACGCCGGTTCGGGCCGGTGGATGTCGCTCTCGGCGATGGTGCCCTCGTCGACAAGCCGGTCCCTGGCCGCACGGTACTTCAGCGTCGGAAAGACATGCGGGCCGATGTCCGCCTCGTAGTCTTCGTGCCAGACAATCGGTGGTACTCCGTTCATCATGACTCCTGCCTGCTGGACGAGCGCGCGCTGACCGGAGCACTAGCGGCAACGACCGGAGTTTGCCGCACGGTTGGGAATATAGCGTATGGCAACCGCATCCGCTGTTGCAGGAACATGCGGAAACTTTCCACGCCGGGATGACGTTAAGGGAGCGACCCGGGAGAGTCGTTCCCGCGTCACATCCGTGAATTGAAAAGAGTTACTCGATCTATAAGCGAGTTTCGGAAGGAGTTCAAGAATGGGAAAACAGTGGAATGAATGGGCGAGCTTGCCGCTACGCCTCATACTGGGATTCGGCTTCGCGTATCATGGCTACCCCAAGTTGTTTGGTGGCCACGACATGTTTGTGGGCATGCTGACGAACCTTGGGATTCCGGCCCCTGGGCTCATGGCCTGGTTGGTCGGTCTGTTCGAGTTCTTTGGCGGCCTGCTCTTGATCGCTGGGGCATTTGTCGGAATCATCTCGATTCTCGGCATCGTCAACATGCTGGTCGCGTTGTTCACCTTCCATCTGCCCAACGGCTTCAACTTCATGGCCAGCCCCCCGGGTTACGAAGTCAACCTGCTCTACATCGCGGGCTTCGTCGCCTTGGTGCTCGGCGGTGCCGGCACGTTGTCGGTCGATCGCTGGCTGACGGAGAGGAGAGGTACCGCTGGCGGATCCGGAATCTAGGCAAACGCCCGGCGGCTGGGGGCGTGTCGGATATCCGCGAATGAAAGTCAGTCCTGCCCGGAGAATACCTTCGGGCAGGTTTTGATACCCAGAGTTGTTCGTCTCGGGGCGAGTCCCATTCGCCTTGCTTGCGGCGCCCCTCGCCGCTTCGGAGTGGCGGCTTCGCCAGTCCTGCTTAACTTCCTTCTTGTGAAGCGACCTTCCCGTAATTCCGTCTACCTGTTGCTGGCCTCCGCGGCGTGCTGCGCCTTGGCCGTGACATGTAGATGGGAAGAGAGCCCGGAGTACGAGAGCGTGCTGAATTCGCTCGTCCAGTCCGAACGGGCGTTTGCCCAGGCGGCGGCAGACCTGGGTACTCGCGCGGCATTCCTTGCCTATCTGGCGGACGACGCGATCCTCTTCAGGCCGCGCGCACTCGACGGCAGGCAGTTTCTGCAGGCTCAGCCAGACAGTCCGGGGCTCCTCTCCTGGGAGCCGGTCTACGCCGACGTGTCAGCCGCAGGTGACCTCGGATACACCACCGGGCCCTGGAGCTACAAGCCGGACCCGTCCGGCGATCCAGCCGCCCACGGGCAGTATTTCTCTGTTTGGAAGAAGCTGCCGGATGGGAGTTGGAAAGTCGTAGTTGATCACGGTATCACCAACCCGCCGCCGTTGGAGCCGGCGGGCCCGCTGCGGACGCCTCAGCTACCCCGTGCCGATCGACGGAGAGCCGGTCGCGAGATCGAACCGGGCTCGGAGTTACAGCGTGTATTGAACAAAGACCGGGCATTCGCGGCTGCCGCCGAATCACAGGGCGCGCTGCAGTCCGTCAACGCGTTCGTCACGGCGGACGTGTACTTGTTGAGAAACGACATAGACCCCCGTACCGGGATCGAGGAAGCGCGCGTCTTGGCCGCGGAGCGACCGGGCAAGCTCAACTGGTCGGTGCTCGGCGGCGAGGTTGCGCGCTCTGGTGACCTCGCCTTCACCTACGGTGAGTACGAGTACTCGCCACCTCGTGCGGACGCTCCGAGCGAGCTCGGCAATTACGTCCGGGTCTGGCGGAACTCGCCGAGCACCGGGGGCATCTGGCGTGTGGCCGTCGATCTCATGAACCCCGTCCCTCTCGCTCCCGAGGCCAAACAGGACTGAGCGTCCCGTCTCGGTCCGCTACCACCCATAGTACCCTGCGGCAGCTGAAGGCGCCTGCGAAGTGCACCGAATGTCTGCGACCACTCGATGCCAGGAGGCGCTCACGCGTCACGAACTCTCCGCCCGTTGGCAGGAGCCGCGACGGAGCCTTACTTTCAGTACCGTTATGCCAGAACCAGGAGAACCACGCCGTCGCTACGGCGACAAAGAGGTCGGCCTCATACTCAAGCGTGCTGCCGAGATACAGCACCAGGAGCCGACATCGGCAGCAGAAGGTGCCGGCCTCTCGCTGGCCGAACTCGAGGAGATCGCGGCTGAGGCGGGGATTGACGCGCGCTATCTGCGGCGCGCGGCAGTGGAGGTGGATGCCGGTAGCGCGGCGTTGTACTCCGGGACGGCCTCACGTTTCCTAGGGGCACCACTCGCGATCCAACTCGAGCGCACTCTGACCGGAAACTTCCCCGAGGATCAGTTCGAGCAACTCGTACCCGACATTCAGCACGCCGCCGAGGGGCATGGTCAGGCGAGCGCGCTGGGGCGGACACTTACATGGCAGTCCAGCACTTCCCGGGGCGACGAGTTGCGTTCCCTTCAGATCACGGTGACGACAGGCGATGGGAGGACACGCGTACGCATCGAGGAGCGCCTTGGCAACTTCGCGGGCGCGGTATTCGGCGGCATAATGGGGGGCGGCGGCGGGGGTGTGGGCCTGGGTGTCGGCCTAGGCGTAGGGATCGGAGCGCTGCAGTCCGCCGCCTTTGCCACAGCCTGGCCTATCGGGATCGTGGGTGCGGCGTACCTTATTGCGCGATCGGTCTACAGCACGATGGTGCGTCGCCGCCAGCGCGTGCTCCGTGACTTGCTGGACCGGCTGACCGACCGGATCGAAACGGTTCTCTCCAGCCAGACGCTCCCGCCCGGAGAGGGACCCGCCAGGCTGCCGAGGTCGTAGCATGGCGAACCGAGGAAACGACCCATGGTAACCACCCCGATAGCGGTCGCCACGTCAGGAGCGGCAGCGCGCGTCGTCGCCGTGCTGGCGCTTCTTGCGTCTCAGCTTTCTCCCGTGTTCGCACAACAGATCGAGCAGCCCAGAGGGTTCGCGTTTGAGTTGACCCCTTACTTCTGGACATTCGGTATCTCGGGAGAGCTGGCCATCGACGGGACGACCGTTCCTCTGGACTACAGCTTCAGTGACATGCTGAAGATCACCGACCCCGGATACGCGGCTGTGCTCGAAGTCAGGCAAGGCAATCTGACGGCCGTCATCAGCGCGTTGTACGTGGACGCGTCGGAAGACTCATCTGCGACCAGACTCGACTTCGAGTTTCTAACGGCCGATGCGTTTGTGGGATACCGGCTCTTTGAGCATCTGGATGTCCTGGTCGGTGGTCGATACTACAGGCTCGAGGCCGCGATCCAAGAAGAAGGCGCCATCATCGCCGACGGCAAGGACGACTGGGTTGACCTGCTGGTAGGAGCGAGGCTCGAGTACGACATCTCACGCAAGTGGTGGGTCCGCTTGAGGAGCGACATTGGTGGGTCCACGGCGGGGTCCAATATCGCGTTCACAATTCGCGCTTCCGTCTACTACCAGTTGCTGGAACGCCTCTATCTCGGCCTTGGCTACAGCATATTCAGGGTCGATTACGAACGGGGAACCCATTTCGAGCGTTTCGCCTACGATGTGACACACACGGGCCCGGGTCTGGCGGTGATGTTCCGGCTAGAGTAGCGGAGGCGAATTCCCCGCTCGTTTTTCGGTGGAAGTCAGCGGGGCTTTGCATAGATTGGCGAACATGAACAACGCATCCAGCCTACCGAACGAGCGCGAGATGTACCGCGCGCTGTGCGACCAAGACCCCTCCTACGAGGGCGTCTTCTTCGCGGCAATCCGCACCACCGGCATCTTCTGCCGGCCAACTTGCAGCGCCCGGAAACCTCGCGGCGAAAACGTCGAGTACTACCCGACGACGCGGGACGCCTTGCTGGCCGGCTACCGGCCGTGCAAGCGCTGCCGGCCGTTGGAACCTGATGGAGCCACGCCCGAGTGGCTTCGCCCGCTGTTGGAAGCGGTGGAGCAGGATCCATCTCGACGCTGGATGGACGCTGACCTGCGGGACATGCAGCTCGATCCAGGTCGCGTCCGCCGTTGGTTCCAGGCCAACTACGGCATGACGTTCCATGGTTACCAGAGAGCTCGCCGTCTCGGGCTCGCGCTCGGGCGCATCCAGCACGGCGACGACCTCTCGCAAACCGCTTTCGAGCACGGCTACGAGTCGCTGAGCGGGTTCCGTGAAGCATTCGCCCAGCTGTTCGATCAGACGCCGGGCCGTGTTCAAGGCACGGCCCCCATCTACGTAACCCGAATCCTCACCCCGCTGGGGCCCATGGTGGCGGGTGCGACGGACGAAGGAATCTGCCTGCTCGAGTTCGCTGACCGACCCATGCTCGAAACGCAGCTCGAGCGACTCAAGCAACGGGTCGGCGGAGAGGTTGTCTTGGGTAGCAACGAAGTCAGCGCATCGCTGGCCGATGAACTCGATCGCTACTTCGAGGGAGAACTGAAAGAGTTCACGGTGCCGTTACTGTACCCGGGAACGGAATTCCAGGTCGCTTGCTGGAAGTACCTGCTCTCGATACCGTACGGCGCTACGCGATCCTACGCCGACGAAGCACGCGCCATCGGCAAGGCAGGGGCACAGCGAGCCGTCGGCCGCGCCAACGGGGACAACCGCATCTCTGTCGTCATCCCCTGTCACCGCGTCGTCGGTAGCGACGGCCAACTGTCCGGCTACGGCGGCGGACTGTGGCGCAAGCGCTTCCTACTCGACCACGAGCTGAAGCACAGAGAGCAGCTACTCGACTTCGAGGCGTGATTCCCGGCAGGCTGCTTGCTTATCTGTCTGGGGAAAGAGCCGCGATAGCGCGTCGCGCCGACTCGACCCGGGGCTGTAGCTCCGGGTCGGCGTCTTTCCAGTGGTCCGCCAACATGCTGTAGTAGTAGACCGCCTTCTGCGTGTCGCCGCGTTCCTCGTAAAGCTGGCCGAGCCGCTCGTACGCCAGGACGCGAGAATAGGAGT
>JBDHHL010000102.1:0-12703 GCA_039589375.1 Gemmatimonadota bacterium
ACTGATGGACAGGTCCTTCACCGACGATCAGTGCGCCAGGGAGCTCAAGAGCACGTCCTGCGAGGACGATGAGGTCTGGCAGTTCGGGCTGCAGTGGTTGAAGGAATGGGCGGCGGAGCAGGGCGCCGATGCGTTGCTGATCCACGAGGCCGGTTATTCGCCGGCGGGCAATCGCTACATGGCATCGGCCATCTACTTCCCGAGCCGACACCCGGAACTGGAGCAGCAGTAGCGGACTGCCGACGAGCTAGCGGTCGGCGATTGACGCCAGCACGCGCTGGACGATCTCGTCCGTCGCCGACCCCTCGATCCACCGCAAGACGATCACGAGGTCGTTCTCCGGATCGCAGTACACGATGTTCGCGCCAGCTCCCCGATGCGCGAAGCTGGATTCCGGTGCGCTGGGAAGCATCCGCCGACCCGTATTGAGGAAGTAGTTCATGAACCCGTAGCCGGGGTTTGCGGAGGTAGGCGTCAGCGCCTGGCGCATCCAGGCCTCGGACAGAAGTTGGCGTTCTTCCCAGCGGCCGTTGCGCAGGGTGAGCAGTCCAAAGCGCGCCTGGTCCCAGGCGCTGATGTACATGCCTCCGCCCCAATGCCCGCCTCCACTTACCGACTGCATCCGCTCGCCGTCGATGACGACCCAGGAATTCCGGTAGCCCTGCCATCGCCACGCTGGTGATGCCCCGATCGGGTCCATGACGTACTCGCGCAGGACCTGCGGCAGCGGCCGGCGCCAGACGTTGAGTGCGGCCAGCGCCAACACGTTAACGCGCGTATCGTTGTACTCGTACGCAGTGCCGGGCTCGTTGCGCGGCCTCGTGATCCACGTGCTCGGCTCGCCGGACGGCCGGTCAGCCCAATCCGGCTTGCCCCAGAGCGTGCCTTCCCAGTCGCTGGTCTGGCGAAGAAGGTGGTTCCACGTTACCCGGCGGTTGTGCGCGCCCTCGAAAAGGTCGAACGGCCGACCGGCTCCAAACGGGCCACGGCCGCCCTCCGCCGCCTGCGCTGGTGCCTCCGCCGCAAGTACAGGCGCCATGTAGGTGTAGACGGGATCGTCGAGGTCGCGGATCATGCCCGCGTCGTAGGCCAGCCCCACCGTAGTGGAGAGGAAGCTCTTGGTCACGCTGAACGTCATGTCCACTCGGTCGGGCTCGCCCCAGACAGCCACGACGTAGCCGTGACGAATGACGATGCCGGTCTGCGGCCCCCGCTCCTTGAAGGGGCCGATCGCCTCGCCGAACGGCTCGCGCCCGAAGCTGCGATAGTGGGTCAACTCGAGGTCGCGCGGCGCGTCGCTCTCGCTAGCCTGCGCGAACGCGACGGCCTCCCGGAGCCGGGCCGCGTCCATGCCCACCTGTTCCGGCTGGCGCCGCTCCCAGTCCTCGCCGGGGCCGGGGTAGTAGGGCTTCTGGCCGAACGCCGCGCTGGGGATGGCTAGAACGGAGATCAGTGCCGCGGCGCTGATATGTCTGGCTAGTGCCGGAACGACAGACATGGGTTCCTCCGGAGAGATTGGAGAGTTGCTGTGATAGGCCTGACGTACAACCTGCGAAGATAATAGCTAAATGATAGTCAAATGATAGCTTACATGATTTACATGATAGATTACATGAGAGACCCTCGCTCGTCGCGCGCCTCCACACTCTGCGCTTTCGGGGCGCCCAGGTGAAATCGAAGGGGAGCGGACATCATCTCTTCCGCTCCCCTCTCTGCGCTTGCCAGGCCTTGTGAACGCTAGCCGCTCACTCTGTTTCCAGCGTCAGCGTGTCCACGTCAACGGTCATCTCGATGATGCGCGCCTCGATGCCTGGATCGACGCTCTCCTCTACGCGGCCGCCCAGACACGCGCTGAGGAACTTCTCCATCGAACGATAGAGGGCCAGCCGGTTGTCGGCGTTGGCGAATCCGTGCCCCTCGTTCTCCGCGAGGATGTAGTCGACCGTGATGCCGCGGTCGCGCAGCGCGATTGCCAACTGGTCGGCCTCGCGCTTCTTGACGCGCGGGTCGTTCTGCCCCTGAACGATGAGCAACGGGTCTTCGATCTGATCGACGAAGAAGAGCGGCGAACGCTGCTCCATGTCCTGACGATCCTCCTCGATGGCCGGGTCGCCGACATGGCGGTAGAAGCTGCTCTCGAGGAACGGCCGCCAGTAAGCCGGGAAAGACTCGAGCAGCGTGATCAGGGAAGACGGTCCCACGTAGTCCACGCCGCAGGCGAAGTATTCGGGGGTGAAGGTGACACCCACCAGCGTGGCATATCCGCCGTAGGAGCCACCGTAGATCGCGACCCTGTCAGGATCGGCGATGCCCTCATCGATCGCCCACTTGACGCCGTCGATCAAATCGTCGTGCATGGCGCCGGCCCACTCTTTCACGGCAGCGTTGTAAAACGCCTTACCGTAGCCGGTGGAGCCCCGGAAGTTGATCTGGAGGACGGCGTAGCCTCGGTTGGCGAGAAGCTGAGCCTCTGGGTTGTAGCCCCAGTAATCGCGGGCCCAGGGACCGCCGTGAACCACCAGCACCAGCGGTAAGTTGGCATTCGCGCCGCGCGGTGTGCTAAGGTAACCGTGGATCGTCAGTCCATCGCGTGACGTGTACGAGACCGGCTTCATGTCCGCTAGCTGCTCCGGATTCAACCACGGTCGCGGCCGGTAGAGGAACTCGTGCTCGCCGGTCTCGCTGTCGTATCTGTAGGTGGCACCCGGATCGGTCGGTGAATCGAAGGATGCGATCATCACCTTCTCGTCGAGCGTCATCGATGTGATGTTCGGGGTGCCGTCGTGAATAACCCGAAGGTCTGCAATGACTTTCGCCGCCTCGTCGGTTTTCGGATAGATCCGCACGGTGTCGCCGACGTAGACGGTGGCTATCAGCTCGTCGGTAATCTCGCTGAACATGGCCTGGCCAAAGTCGACCTCGCCTTCCGGGTCGCTCTCGAGAACCTCGCTCTCACCCGTGTTGAGGTCGAGCAGGACTAGCTGCTGGAGATCCGTCTCTCCGTGGTCGCTCGACATATAGAGGCGACGGTCGTCGGGATGGATGCGGATCGGGTTGACGTTCTCGCTGGCGGGATAGCTGGCCACGAGCTGCCAATCGGCGTCCTCGGTCTCGCGGAAGTGTATCTCCGTCTCGCCCATGGGGCCCTGGCCTAAGGCTACTCGTACCTTGTGGTCGCTGTCGGTCAGCGCGCCGAGCAGACGGCCCGGGTTCTCGGCTACCAGCTCGAGGTCCCCACTCTCAATGTCCAGCCAGTAGGTATCGAAAGCACTGGGGTTCCGCCGGTTCAGGCCGATCAGGATCTTGTTGGGCAACTCCCGAGGCACGTCGAAGATCATCGCCCGGGCCCCCTCGAAGGGCGTCAAGTCTCGAGCCTCGGGCGTGCCTTCACCCTCCAGCGGCACCGAGTAGATGTGGAAGTTCTCGTTGCCGCCTTTGTCCTGTACGTAGAGCAGCTTCTCGCTATCGACGGCCCAAAAGTAGCCGGTTACGGGCCGGACCGTATCCATGGTCATCAGCCGCTCCTCGTCAGAGCCGAACCGCTTCACGTAGATGTTGAGCTTGCCCTCGTACGGTTTCAGGTACGACAGCCACTCTCCGTCGGGCGAAATCTGGCCGCCCGCGATCTCGGGGTTGTCGAAGAAGTCGCCGATGGCTATCAGCGGCGTTTGTGGTTGGGGCTCCGCGCACGCAGCGGCAAGCAACATCAGGGCGGGGACGAATAGCCGGATGCGATTCATTCATGCCTCCTGTGAGGGGTTAGACTGATACAGAGGATAGCTCGAGGTTCAAGCATAAGAAAGGGTGCACAGCGCACCTCTGTCCAGGCACGACGCCACAGCCTTCACTTCCAGTTGTGCTTGATCACACACCTGACAACGGAATGGCTGGGCGGTCAGTTTCGCGGGAGAATTGGCCATTCGACAGCCGACATTCAGAATCCGAGTGGAGCCGGGACAACCGCCCGGCTTACGAGTGATCGAAACTCTGTGTTGGACAAGCTTAGGGAGTACCTCTTAGTTTACGTCAGGATTCCCGACGGTCGTAGCCCTTGGGCTAACGACTCGCGGTCGCCAGCTGTCATTAGCTGCACAACAGACAACCCTCTTCGCGTCTAGTTGATGGCGCGGCTGGCCCGGTTTCGATTCGTCCTCGGCTGCGGCCATTCTTGCGAGTTGCGCTCAGCGCGCAGACCGGCGAACGGAGATGGTAGACTTCGGTCTATTGCTTGTGCTGCTAGCGGGCGCGGGTGATGACGCGAGCCCGCCTGTGCAGTCAGAGTTAACCGGGTCCGAGATCTGCACGGTCGCCGAATCCTTCCTCGCTCTGACGGAGCCCGGCGAGCTTCAAATCCTCGTCGACTCTGCAGAGGCCTACCGGCTGAGAAGGCGGCCGGACCTGCACGTCAAAGGGGCGCTGGCGATGTATCGCATCGCCATGCTAACAGAAGAGGCCGCACTTCTGAAGCGCGCGCTCTATTTTCTGGATCGAGCCGAGCACCGTTATTCCGATAATCCCTGCTACTTCTACTACCGCGGTGTTGTCCGGATGGACGAGGGCGCCGTGAAACCGTTCGCCGCCCGAGCCTGGGCGAAGCCGGTCGTCGGTGACAAGGCCGACAAGGCAATCCAGGACTTCCGACGCGCCGCCCAATTGCGACCCGATTGGCTGGCGCCTGCCGCCGCCATGGTGCAGCTGGCGACCTGGTCCTTCGAGGGACGGATAGGTCGGCGCGGGCGTTGGCGTGGTTACGCGCTCGAAGCCCTCGATCGCTACGGAGCAGCAGGGGGTGTTGACCCCGAGGCCCATCTCTGGCATGGCCGGCTACTGATGGACCTCGACTCGGTCGAGTTGGCACTCATGTCGTTCATCTCCTGCCGGGCGGACTCACCCGTCCCGGTTGTGGAGGTAGAGATCGCCCGCGCTCTTTTCGCTCTCGGCCGAAGACGGGAAGCAGTCGATGCGTACTGGCGCGCGGTAGAGAACCTCGCCGACAGCGCGGTAGCCGCGGAGTTCGGGCGCGACCTCCACTACATCTTCGATCCGCTGGAAGCGCAAGAGTGGGCGGAGTTGGAACCCGAGGCGCGGGCCGCCTGGGCAAGGAAGTTCTGGTCGCGACGCTCGGCGCGTGATCTGGTAACGGTGGAGGAGCGACTTGCGGAGCACTACGGTCGACTTCATCACGTGCGGACTCATTATCGGCGGTTCACATGGGGCAGACAGACTGTCGTGAACGATCAGTTCCGGCTTCCGGATGAGGAAGTCCTCGACGACCGTGGCCTCGTGTACCTTATTCTCGGCAAGCCGGACCAGGACGTAATCTGTGCCATCAGAAACCTATCCTGCACCAGCTGGATCTACGAGACGGATGATCGTCAGCCCGTTCCGCTCACCTTTCAGACTGGCGGGTCAGCCGACTGGTATCTGGTTTCCGAACTGAACCCCGAGGTCTACGAGCGCCTGGGTAGTATCGATCCGTACTTCTATATCTACGCCTGGCGCATGTATCTCCACTCGAGTAGGGCCCCGCCTGCAGTTGAGACGGATGTTGAGGAAGGCGTGGACCCGCTAGAGCCCATGTGGGCCGATCCGGTTACGAGACTGTCCTACGAGACCAGGGAGCGCGTGCGCACGGAGCGGGAAGCCGACGTGACGTTGGCCCGTGACAGGCACCGCTTGCCCCTCGACTGGTTGTTGGAGTTCGGTTTCGAGTGGCTCTTCTTCCGCGGCGCCGAGCCGGGCAGCGTGGAAGCGACGATCGCCTACGGCGTACCCACGAGGGGACTCAAGTGCCAGGCAGCGGATGGCTCCCGGTTGTGTCGCCTCAAGGTCCGTGCCTCGATCTTCGCCCGCGATACGGTGCTGGCCTGGCGAGACGTCAGCGGGCAGGTGCGGCTGCGTGGCGACCCCAACACCTGGCTCTTCGGTCACCTAATTCTCGAGGCGGCACCAGGCACCTGGGAGTACCGGCTGGCGCTCTTCGAATCGCCGGACTCGGTAGCAGGTGAACGCTTGCGTGGCAACTGGGGCGGCGGCGCCTTCACGGTGCCGCAGCTTTGGGGGCAGGGAGAGGCGAACCGAGTGAGCGTGAGTTCGCTCGTCCTGGCACGGCCGGGCCGTGGCAACTGGGTCCGTGGTAGCGAGGCGCTAGCGCTCAACCCGCTGCATGTTTATCCGCCGGGGGCCACGGTCGAGTTGTACTACGAGATCTACGGCCTCGGCGAGGTCGAATCGTACACCACGGACATAGTGCTGTTACCCGGCGTCGACCCCCCATCCATGTCGATTGACCCGTCAGACGAGTGGGTACAAGAGGCGATGCAGGAAGAAGTGGCGGCTTTGAGGCTACGCTTCGAGGAGAGCGGCGCGCGAGGTGGCATTCCGTGGCTCTCGCGTCGCAAGACGCTGTCCCTCACCGACATCGAGCCCGGCAACTACAGCCTGCTGCTAGCGATCACACCGGCGGACGGTAGCCGGACTGTTTACCGAGTGACACCGCTCCGCGTCGATCGCGCGGCGCGTTAGCCCCCTACGGGAGCAGGGGCCCTAGGTTCTCCTCTAGCATAGGGAACAGCAGCCATCTCAAGATTCAGCCGCACGGAATGGGGTGGGACTGTGGCAAGGCCAGCGTGCGTCGTGTCGCACCTGTGAGTCCACGAACCAGGCCAACAACTAACTCTAGAAACGACAGTGGATTGCGGAGACCGTCAGGCGGATGGGTTGTGAGGAATATGTACTCGTTCGCCGATGGCTATCAGCGGCGTTTGGGGTTGGGGTTCCGCGCACGCAGCGGCTTGCAACAACAGGACGGGTACCAACAGCCGGACTCGATTCATGTACTCCTCCTATAAGGGGTTAGAGTCTGATCAGGGATTGTCGACGCTTGCGCGTGGCTGCCTAATATGGTCGAGTTGCCCTCCGCCCACCATGGCACTCGAGTAATTGTTGCCACGGCCGCGCGGCGGCGGCATGTTAGATGCGTCCTGGCAGGACCCTGTCACCCTGGCTCCCCCCGCTCGACAAGCCCGCAATCTGGGCGTGGAGTAGAGGTATGACGCCGATCGAAGAGCTGGACCACATCGCGATCAACGTCAGGTCCCACCGCATCCTCAAGGTATTATTGAAGGAGAACCCCAAGCTGGGAGACATCCTGCGCAACTCGAGCAACGAGATCGAGGCGCGCATCGGCATCAAGAATTGGGTGTTGGAGGAGCTGCGTTATCGCCCTAGGGCGCTTGCCTTCTACGAGGGCAGGCAGACCGATCGCGAGGCGTTCGAGGCGCTGACCTGGAGGGACTTCGCGGCTATCCGTCTTCTCGACTACGTGGACAACGCGGGCCGCGAGTTCATCGATCCCAATCTGCGCGGCGCGATCGCGATCAGCACGCCTGTGCGCCAGCTATTGCTGGCCGTGAAGAGGGGAACCGGTGGGGCGAAGCCCGATTTCTTCGAGGACATGCTGTATCTATTCCGGCAATTCGAAGGCACCAGCACGCGACGCCTGCCCAATCGGGATGAGGTGGAGCAGTGGATGGAACGGTACCCGTCAGGGTTGGACCCGAGGATCGTGGCGCTGCGCGAGGAAAATCGGGACCGCATCCTGAACCTGATCATCGATCGGATGGACCGCGGCGAGATCCGTAGCCAGCGGTTCGCTTTCGAGCCGGGTCTTTCGCACGGTGACCGGTTGAGGCAGGCCAGGCAATGGTGGAAGGACAAGAACTTCCACTTGAGCTTCGCGGTGCGCTCGCCGGATCTGCTCAACGAAATGCTGGGAGATTCCCTCGATCCCGACGCGATGGAGATTCTCTATCAGGCTCGGGACAGGGGCATCCCGTTCTTCGTCAACCCCTACTATCTCTCGCTGCTTCACGTGCGCGTGCCGTACTTCGCGATCGGAGCAGACCTAGCCGTCCGACACTACGTGGTCTACAGCACCCAGCTCGTTGAGGAGTTCGGGCGCATCGTCGCATGGGAGAAGGAAGATGCCATCCAGCCGGGCAAGCCGAACGCGGCGGGCTGGCTGCTGCCGCGGTACGACAATGTGCACCGGCGCTACCCGGACGTGGCGATCCTGATTCCCGATACGCAGGGACGCGCGTGCGGCGGACTTTGCGCATCATGCCAACGGATGTTCGACTTTCAGCGCGGGCGCCTGAACTTCGACCTCGAGGCGCTCGAACCGAAAGCGACTTGGCCCGAGAAGTTGACGGAGCTGATGCGGTATTTCGAGGAAGACTCCCAGCTGCGCGACATCCTGATCACGGGCGGTGATGCCCTCATGAGCTCGGACCGGGCGTTGGAGCAGGTCCTGGAGGCAGTCTTTGAGATGGCGCGGGCCAAGCGCGAAGCCAACGTGGGCCGCGCCGATGGCTCGAAATACGCGGAGATCCAGCGTGTACGACTGGGAAGTCGAATACCCGTGTATCTGCCACAGCGGATCACGCCTGATCTGGCGCGGGTGCTCTCGAACTTCAAGGAGAAGGCCTCCGAGCTGGGTGTGCGCCAGTTCGTGGTACAGACCCACTTCGAGTCGCCGATGGAGGTGACGCCGGAAGCTCGCGAGGCGGTGTCGCGTCTGCTGTCCGCCGGCTGGATCGTCACCAACCAGCTGGTTATGACGGCGGCGTCCTCGCGTCGCGGTCATTCGGCCAAGCTCCGGCAGGTGCTCAACCATATCGGCGTGCTGCCGTACTACACCTTCGTGGTCAAGGGCTACATGGAGAACCAGTTCAACTACGCTCCGGTCTCTCGGGTGGTACAGGAGGAGTTGGAAGAAAAAGCCTACGGACGCATACCGGATAAGTACCGCGATACGATCCGCCGCATGCCGGAGAAGCCCAGCAAGCTGGTCGGTAACCTGGAGAGCATTCGCGAAGCGGCGGGCCTTCTCTTTCTCGCAACCGGCCGGAGCGTGCTCAATCTGCCGGCGGTGGGTAAGAGCCTGACATTCAGGGTCATCGGCATCACTCGCTATGGCCGGCGCATCCTGGAATTCGACCACGATCGCACGCGTGCGCACAGCCCGATAATCGACAAGAAACCGAAAGTCATCATCATCGAATCGAAATCGATCCGTGAGTTCCTGCGACAGCTGGAGGAGATCGGCGAAGACGTCGCGGAGTACGAGGACGTGTGGGGCTACTCGCTGGGTCAGACCGAGCCGCGCCTGCCACTGCACGACTACCCGGAGTACGACTTCGCCGTGACCGACCGACTGACGAACTTCGAGATGCCGGAGCCCGACATCGGGTCTTCCAACTGAGGCTCGCGATGGACACCCGCGTCATCATCGTCTTCAGTCACGGGCACCGGATCTTCGGCCTGTCTCGAGAACCGGCCAGGGGTTGCCCCTGCGGCGGTGGCGCGGACCAGGATCATTGGGATATCTGCCGAGAGGGGCCGGCTGGAACCATAGACACCGACCACCCCGTCTGTCACTTCACGTCCGACAAGATCATGTCGGTGGACGCGCTGCTTCGCTTTGCGAGGACCGAGCTGGAGGCGGTGGGCATCGATCGGACGAGAGGGAACTGAGCGGCGGGCGCTATTGCGTCAGAGGATTTGCCGCATCCGGTGGGGTGGAGGGCTCGCCGAACTCGGGCAGATGTAGCATCCACCAGTCGCGCGCCTTCTCGGTAGTCCAGGGGTCGTCGAATCGAATATCTCGGAGAGCTTCTCCCAACTCGTGGGCTGAGTGGAAACGATCCCCGGGGTCTTTCTCCAGGCACTTCATAACGGCGTCATCCAGTTCCGGAGCGATGCGGCACTCCGTCACCTCGGAGACACGCTTCGGCGACGCTTTCACATGTTGGACCATCAACTCCATAGTGGTCTTTCCAGCAAACGGCGGCCTCCCCGCGAGCAACCAGTATGCCGATCCGCCGAGGCTGTAGAGGTCGGCACGTCCGTCGATCGCTTCCGAACCGGAGACCGATTCGGGCGCTATGTAATGCGGCGTGCCGAGGACGAACCCGGTCCCGGTTACTCTTCGGTCGGTATCGGGTATGATCCGTTTGGCCAAACCGAAGTCGAGCACCTTGGCAAAGTCGTAGATTCCGCCGCGGCTGGTTAGAAATATGTTCGACGGCTTGATGTCGCGGTGAACGACGTTGTTGGCGTGGGCCTCGGCCAGCGAGCCGCAGACCTGTAGTAGAATGAATATGGCTCGCTGCGGGGGCACGGGACCGAAGCGGAGCACGAGTTCCTCGAGGTTCAGGCCTTCGAGGTACTCCATGGCGTAGTAGAAAGTCTCTTCCTCCGTTCGGCCGAAGTCGTACACGGTGATGGTGTTCGGATGCGTCAGAGTCGCGGACAGGCGTACTTCGCGCTCGAAGCGGAGCAGCGAGGCTTCGCCTTCACCGGGAACCGCCTGCAGCACCTTCACGGCGCTTGGCCGGCACATCAATGAGTGTTGGGCAACGAAGACCTGACCCATCCCTCCTCGCCCGATCTCCTTTTCGATCAGGTACGCCCCCAGGCGCTGAGCTTTGTGCAGGGACAGGCGCATGTGGTAGAGGGCTTTGGTGATGACCACCGACACGATGGCCACAATGCTCAGCTGAAATGTCCCCTCGATCAGCGTTGCCTGAAACGCATCTCTCCCTGCCACCACCTGCCAGTGGTGTTGAATCTCGGGAATGAACACGTAACCCAGTGCCGCTGTGGTCGCGAATCCGAGTACCCCGATCACGCCGAGCCCTGCTTGTATGGCCACTGTGACTGGAATAGCCGCGGCATGAAGAAACAGGAGGATAGAGATAGCGAACATCGGAATCGCGTTCAGGTCGAATACCACGGCGATGAAGTGGGACAACAGTATGTTGAAGGTCAGAAGAGCGAAGTCTATAGCAAGCAGCACGCGCAGGCTCCAGGTCTTCAAGAAGACCAGGGCAACGGCGATGCCCACCGAAATGGCGTAGAGGTCGTAGATCGTGTTGATCTGCGGGGCGAGCGCGGTGGGTAGCTCCGGGTCGAGTCCCACCAACTGGATGTAGAAGACGTGGACGGAGACGCCGATCAAGAATCCCAGCGTGTAGACCAACCTGCAGCGTCTCTGCATGAGATTCCGCTGCTCTTCGCTGAACGAAGTCGGCTGCTTGGCCGAGATGGTGATCGGCTTGCGGTGGGCGTGCGGCCTATTCATGGTCTGGGCGGCTTACTGCGCAGGCTATGTGATCAGTATAGCGCCGCGGCCCATCGCCAGCAACGAGATCTAGCGGGACAGGATCCCACGAGAGGCCCCCTTTACGGACGAACCGCCATAGAACCCGGCCTCAGCCTCCCCAAATCGTGAACCGGCGGAGCGGCCCGCTCAGCGAATCGAAGCCCTGGCTCTCGTTGTAGACGACGAACAGGCCTGTGCCTGCCCGGTTCAACCAGGCGAAGCGAACGTTCGCCGACCAGGTGTCGATCTGGTCGGCGTATTGAACAAACGACTGCAGAGAGATGGCCGGCGTGAAGAAGAGGCCGAGGCGCAGCCCGGCCAGCCGCGTCGTGAAGTCTCCTTCCGGCAGGTTCACGTCGTTGTAGTCGAAGCGCAGTGAGGTGCTGAGGAACGAGCCCTGTCGGAAGGTGACCGTCCCATTGACCCCGCGGCGATGGCCGGAGAGCAAGGCACCGATGTTCAATCCACCGTTGAAGGATAGCGTGGCGCTTTCGTTGGTATTGAAGCGCCAGGCGGCTTCCCAGCCGTCGTAGGTCCCGGGCGGCACGACGATGCCGGGCACGATCTCGAAAGGCTCCTCCAGACCTTCCTGTACCCAGTTGAAGGCCGGGCTGAAGAGGGCGCCGCTGTTCCACTCGAAGTGAGTGTCCAGGTGCAGGCGCTGGGTCTCGGTGAACCCGGTGATAATGTCGTCACTCAGCGCCCAGTGGGCGTGAGGCCGGATTTCGCGTAACCCGATGAGGTCCTCCGGGCGCATATAACGGAGTAACGAGGCTTCGTAGTGCCGGTAACCCACGCGCGGTACGAAACCCACCTCGGCGTTGAAGTCTTCGCCGATCTCCCGATAGATCGCCGTAGCGCGCCAGTCCCGGCTGAGATACGAGCCGTCGATGTGGAAGGCGTGGTCTTTCCCGCTCAGACCGGGCGTCTCCGTTTTCGCGGCGAACGACGAGATCGTGATGGGCTCGCCGATTCCCAGCTGGGCATCGATCCCGTACGTGCGGTTGTAGTTCGCGCTGAGATCCCTGGCGTCTCGGTTGATGAAGATCGCGCCGATGCGCGACCGGTTGGGAAATTCCCGAGCGACGCGGGCGACGCCGTAGGCGTTCGCCGGCTGCAGTTCATCCGCCCCCTCCGTCAGCAGATACATGCCGCCCACGTTGAAGCCGGCGATCCGTCCCGAGACACGGCCGCCGCCCTCGATCGGGATCATGTAGCCCTCGGCGATGCCTATGCGACGGGTGAAGAAAAGCTCGGCTTCCCTCGTCCCGACGGTGAAGTACCCGGCATTCTCGAGGAAGAAAGGCCGCTTCTCGGGGAAGAGCAGGGGGAAGCGGGTCAGGTTTACCTGCGCTTCATCGACCTCCACCTGGGCGAAGTCAGTGTTGATTGTGAGGTCCAGGGTGAGTCCCTGTGTGACCTGCAGTTTTGCCTCGCCGCCGAACTCGCTCGGATAGCTGGAGTCTTCCTGCCCGGCTTCGTAATCACGTGCCGCCGATCCCAGCGCGTACGGTGTGATCGTGGCCGAACGGCGGC
>JBDHHL010000103.1:0-13092 GCA_039589375.1 Gemmatimonadota bacterium
CCGACGGTTCAGGTCGCTGCTCTGCCCGATGTATATGGTTGCGCGGCTGGAGTCGGCCAGTTCGTACACGCCCTCCTGCTCGGGAACAGAGGCTACATGCATAGAAGTGAGGCTGCTCCAAGCTGCTACGATTCCCACAGAGACTCCCTAGCAGGAGACAATCAAGCCGGCTCTCGGTATTACAATGATAGGACGGCGGCCAACTGTAGAGCAATCCCCGTCACCAGGCCGAAACTCGCTAAACCCGCCCAGCGTAGATATGTTCGAGCGCGCCCTCGCGCCTAATAGCGCTGCAAACACATGAAAGGACAGCAGATGACTTACGTCCCGACGCCGGTCATCGTCCAGCAGGCGACGCTCCAGGCTCGCGAGCTCGCCCAGAGGATAGACCATACGATCAGGGAGTACCGGCAGAATCACCCCAACATGAGCGAGGCCGAGATCCGGCAGGCCATCCAGATCGCCCATAGTCAGTCGGGCGGCGGTCGCGGCACCCGTTTGATTATCGCCTTGGTGCTGGGCCTCGGAGTACTGGCTCTGCTGGGGACGCTGCTGCTCATCCGGACCGGCTGATCCTGCTTGAGGGACGCAAGAGCGTCCCATCAGACCTCGGATCCGGCGGCCGCTTTCGCGCGCATGGCGTCGTGATGCCGCTTGTGCATCCAGACCTTGGCCACCCTCCAGGCGGCCGCCGCACCGATCAAGCCGCTCACCGTCGCCACGATCCAGATCGTGAACGCGCTGGCCCAATCGATCACCATCCCTACCTGCGCCGCGAATATCCGCCCCAGAATCGTGTAGACCGTCGCCCAGATCAGAAGCCCGACGGAGTCGAATAGCATGAACGTGCGGAGTCGCATGTTCGTGAAGCCCGAGGCCGCCGCTACAAGGTTGCCCGCGCCGGGGATGAATTTCGCCGGGGCCAGGTAGCGAGGCCCCACCGCCTGCACGCGCCGCTCCACACCGAGCACGCACGCCATCGGGTTCGAGGAAAGGCCACACACCATGTCCACGAGCCCCTGGCCGCGCCAGCGCGCCAGGCCGAACCACAGCAGATCGCCCAGCAGCCCGCCCAAAGCGGCGCTGACCACGATGCCCGCGACCGAGGCATCGCCCGACGCGGCCAGCGCTCCCGCGATCACCAGGATGGGCACGCTGGCGATCGGAGCACCGGCAAACTCCAGAAAGCCCACACCAAATAGGAGCAGGTATCCGAATCGTTCCAATAGCAAGCCTAGTTGTTCCATATCTGTCCCCGAGACCGGGTTCCCGTTTCTCCTGCCACGCCCATCAAAACTCGCTGCGCCCCACGTAAGTTCCCTGATCCTGCCGACTGCGACGAGATACAGTATGGTAGTTAACGAAATCCGGCAGCAGCCTCGCTAGAAAGGGTACCGTTGGATGGCGCCTACAACTCCTCGCTCGACCCCGGGATTTCGTTTCAGATATGGCCGCCTGGTCGGTCATTGTGACCGGCCCGGCCGCGCCGACCAAGGTGCTACTTCTTTCGAGCCATCCGTCCAAGTAATTGTAATTAAATCACTTAACTCAATGGACCGCCAATGGCATGCCCATTGCCCCTAGGGTAGAGCGAAGTTCGAGTTTTCCCTGTCCCAGTTTCCCTCCCCACAGTTCACCCGCTCAGACGAAGTCCGATAGCCTGATGGATGGTACGAAGATGTTGAAGCCGAAATCCACAAGGTCCGAAGGTCGCAGCACTCTCCGCTCCGAAAAGGGGATGGGGCTACCCGAGGTTCTCGTTTCGCTGCTGGTCTTTTCCTTTGCGATCCTGGGAATCGTCGCGACGTCCGCCCGCGTGGGCATGACCGTCAACGGCGCGCACAGCCGTCTTGCCGCGAACGCCGTGGCCCGACAGCAGATCGAGACGCTGCTGGCTCAGCCGACCAGCCTGTCAAAAGAGGGCGTGGTCACCCGCGACGGCGTGACCATGAAGTGGACAGTCTCGAGCAGCATCGCGGGCAGCAAGGTGCAGTTGCTGTACCACTACGTTCTTCCTACCGGCGCGCGTACGGACACGTTGACCGCAGCTACGGTGAGGCGTTGAGGACATGAAGACGAGAATCAGAGAGAATCGTGGCAGCGGCCTGGTCGAGGCGTTGGTCGCAATCACCCTGGTCAGCGTGATCCTCGGCGCCATGGTCGGGACCGCCGTGCACCAGCAGCGCTTCTACCTGGTAGCCGGCGATGCCGCCGACGCCGTCGCCACGCTCGAGCGACTGGAAACGGTGGTAGGTGTCGAACTGCTACCGCTCAACGGGTCGGCCGGAGACATTGTCTACGCCGGCAAGGACTCGATCGCCGTGCGTGCCTATCGCGGCGCCTACTTCATCTGCGCGGAATTCGCAACGTCGCCTGTGCACTTGACGGTGAGGGCCCTGACCGAGGACCTCGCACCGGTCCCCGACAGCGGCATCGTCTACGCCGCCGGTACAAAGGCCACGCTCGCCGACGATCACTGGAAGCGGGTCAAGGTCATGGACGTGGCACCAACCTTCTGCCCTGATAGTACACCGGGGTGGGATATTGTCGTCCACGGGTTGAAGGATGTGCTCAATGAGGTACCCATCGGCGCTCCGCTGCGCCTCTTCCACCACGGCAGCTACTGGCTGACCGCGCAGCGAGGAGGCTGGCACCTGATGACGGACGCGCTCCAGAAGTCGCCGACTCTGGTCGGCGGCCCACTGGCCCCTGCCGATTCGTCTGCCGGGTCCGTCCTGACGTTCCGATACCTGAATAGAGCCGGAACGACGACGGCCCAGCTGGACAGCATCGTCAAGATCGAGATCGATGCGGTCACTCTCGGTGTGGTCCCCAAGCGTCGCACGGGCGAGCCCCTGCGCAAGGACCGCACGGTATCGATCCGGCTCAGAAACGCTGACTTCTAGGGTAGGGCCATGAACACAAGAGCTTATTTAGACAACAATCGCGGCTTCGGCCTACCGGCCACCATCATGCTGCTCGTGATCTTCGCCCTCATGGGCCTCGCAGGAATCGGCCTCGCTCGCCAGGAGCAGCGCAGCCAGATCATGAAGACCTCCCGCGCCATGGCCTTTTACGCCGCCGAGACCGGGCTGACCGAGGGACTGGCAAACTGGAACAAGCCGGCGGGCGTGATTCCGTCCGGCACCAGCTGGTTCTTGACGAAGGGCGCCGTAGCGGGCGGCGGTCGCTTCATGGTCGAAGCGACCAAGCTCGATCATGACGCCATCCACGCCCTCTATTCCGTTCGCTCGACCGGCTATTCCCGCGATGGCAAGAGTCAGAAGGTCGGCATGCTGGTAAAGACGATGATCATCGAGAACCCGATGAAGGCCGCTCTCGAAGTATTGGACTCCGCTTCGGTGCGCGGAACCACTACAATCAGCGGCATCGACGGGATTCCGGTCGCCTGGAACGGCCCGTACTGCTCCGAGCGCAGCGACGACGCTACCGGGCTTCTGATGGTTGACAAGACCAAAATAGAGTACAAGGGCACGCCCGACCTTTACGGCGACCCGCCCTTGGACGAATCGATGGATACGGTGGGCTTCTTCAACTTCGGCAGCGTGACCTTCGAACAGCTCGTTGCCATGGCCGAGATTCGTTTGCCTCACGGCAGCGTGGTCGACAGCCTGGGAGTCTACCCGCGACCGTCGTACAACGCCGACGGCAGCTGCGACACTGCGGACCCCAACAATTGGGGCGACCCGGAAAACCCCGGCCAGCCCTGCAGCGACTGGTTCCCCATCATCTACGCAGAGGGCGACCTAGAGCTAGAGGGCAACCGTGCCGGCCAGGGGCTACTGCTGGTGGAAGGCGACCTGGCAGCTCGGGGCGGCTTCGAGTTCTACGGTCCCGTGATCGTTAAGGGCGACTTCGTGCACATGGGTACCTTCCTCGCCTACGGCGGCGTCAAAGCAAGCAACGCGTACTTCGGTGCGGGAACCTCCGATGTCGTCTACAGCGAATGCGTCATCCAGCGAACCCTCAGCCACGTCAGCGCCGCCAAGCCGCGGCCGCTGAAGGAGCATGCATGGTACCAGGTGCGGTAACTCTGCAGCCTGTAACCGCGCAGTGAGTCCCCAGTGATGTCCGGCATGAAGCAACACCAGTAACCCCCACCGAAGGGAAACTCGGCGCCTCCTCCGCCCGATTTCCCTCCAGCGCCCCCGAGGCACGCGACTAACGGCCGAAGATCCGCGTCCCTTGGGGGCGCTCCCTGTTTGTCTAACTGCAATGGTGCAGGACCGACTAAGCCGGCGATGTAGAAGGAGCGCTTTACGGAAGAGACGCTATGACACAGAAAGCGCCCCGGCCATTGCGAGGAGGGACCAAGGAAAACGGTCTGAGAAGTTGGTCCGAACAACAGCCGGGGCGTGTCAACTATAGATGTATGGCTATCATTAAGTTAATCAGTGCCTGGCTCAATGCCAATCCGCACCGAATAAGGCGGGCTTTGAATTGCCAATATCGAACATCGAATGTCGAATGTCCAAGAACAGTTCTTCATGATTGGCTAATCGATATTCTAGCTTCGATATTCAAAAGGTGCCACAGTCAAAGCGGTCAACTATCAAGTACTAGTAGACGGCTCTGCAATCGTGTAGCTTTCCCGGTCACCAAAAAGGCGATCGAACAAATGGCAAAGTCTTTCTTCAGCGAACTGCTCCGCCGCAGGGTGCCTCAGTTTCTCGGCGTCTATCTGGCCGCGGGCTGGGCGGCCCTCGAGTTCACCGATTTCCTGGTGAACCGCTATGTCCTGTCGACCAATCTGACCGACTTCGTGCTGCTGACCTGGGCCCTGTTGGTCCCTACGATCCTGATGCTCGCCTGGTACCACGGCGCTCCCG
This sequence comes from Gemmatimonadota bacterium, assembly GCA_039589375.1. Lineage (GTDB taxonomy): Bacteria > Gemmatimonadota > Gemmatimonadetes > Palauibacterales > KS3-K002 > JASFMO01. The sequence goes on from JBDHHL010000103.1 coordinate 4,851, forward strand.
GCCGCGACCAGTGGACGACGACAGAGAGGGTTGGAATACCGCTCAACATCGTTCTCGCCGTTGTGCTGCTCTTTGTCGTCTTCAGGGGCTCCGACCTGGGAGCGGCAACGACATCAGTAGCGGTCGAGACCGAAGAGGGAGAGACCGTCGAGCGGGTCGTCCCCAAGAGCGAGTTCAGAAAGCACCTGGCGGTTTTCTTCTTCGACAACGAATCGGCCGACTCGGCGCTGGACTGGCTGCAATACGGTATCACCTGGGGTCTCGTCGAAGACCTGATGCAGGACGTCTTCATCGACATTCGAACCCCCAACCCATCGGTCGAGGGTGAACTCGGGATGGTGAAGCGGCTGAGAAACGCCGGGTACGCGGACGGTCTGCGCGTGCCTTTCGCCCTCAAGCGCCAGATCTCGGACGAGTTGCACCGGGACCATTTTCTAGCCGGCACCATCGGTTCCAGCGACGGCCAACTGACGGTGACCACGCAACTGTACGACACGTCGCGCGGCAAACTAATTGAGGAACGGACGTACGCCGGCGACGATCCGTTATCCCTGGTCGACCGCATCTCGACGCAGGTGCGACTCGATCTCGAGGTGCCGTCGCAGCATGTCGAGGAGACGCGCGACCTTCCCGTATCAGAGCTGCACACGGAATCGCGGGCGGCGTATCGCTCGTTCGTCGAGGCAATCCGCGGTATGACCGTCGATGACGATTGGCAAGGCGCCGCGAGCCACCTCGAGGAGGCCGTGGCGGAGGATCCGACTTATGCCTCCGCACATCTCACCCGCTTCGGCGTCTACCTGTTTCTCAACCAATCCGAGGCCGCTGTACAGGCCCTTCAGTCGGCCATGGACCATAGCTACAAACTGACCGAACGAGCGCAGTTCCTGGCCAAGGTCAACTACTACACAATGCTCAGGCAGGAAAGTGAAAAGGCCAAGGCCGTCGCCGGGATGTGGTCCGAGCTTTATCCTGACGACATCGTTGCACACGCGCTCCTCGCCCAGCTTCACATGAGCGATAATGAGATCGAGAGAGCGATCGAGGATCTGAGGCGGGTCCTCGATCTCGACCCCGGGCAATACGAGGTGCTGACGCAGATTGGCAACCTCTACCGGATCTCGGGCGAGTTCGACGCAGCAGAAGACTACTACCGCCAATACGCTGACCAGTTTCCGGACGATCCGCAGTCCTTTGCTCCGCTTGGCGAGCTCAGCACGGCCAGGGGCGATCACGAGGCCGCCAGGGGCTTCCACGAAAGGGCTCAGATGCTCGATCCGGACGACGCGTCGCTCCTGGCCGACTTGGCATGGGCGGAGTACGACCTCGGGAACTTCGATCGCGCCTTCGAGCACCTGGAGAATGCTCTGTCCGTCAGCTCCACAGCGGCGCAACGAGCCACCAGTCATGACGCCCTGCTGTCTTACTATCACCGCCGTGGCCGCTTGCGCCTGGCCGTCGATCACATGCACGCCTATTGGGCGGAGCTTCGAGCCAGCCGCCCACCCGCGATGGTCCTGATCCAGATGTTCACCGACATCGAGACCTATGTCGATGCCGGCATGACTCAGGCAGCGCTGGATACGATGGCGTCCATTAAGTCGCAACTCGCTCCGCCGCTGGATCAATACGCACGTTTGGGAGACCTCCAGATTGCCCTTGCAAGCGACGACATGGGACTCATCGAGGAGGCACTGTCCGGATTCGACAGCATGATCGAGGTCCTGGGCTTTGAATTCGTCCGTTTCTTCCATGTCTATGGGCGCGGCCGCGTGTTGGAACTCCAGGGTGACTGCGAGCAGGCCATCATCGCCTACGGGCGAGCCATCGAGATGCAGCCGACGGCCGAGAATTACCACATCGACGTCGGGCGCTGCCAGAGGAAACTGGGGGACCACGCAGCGGCGGAGGCCAGCCTTGAGCGGACGCTGACTGTGTCACCTTACAGCGCCCGTGCGCGTCTCGAGCTGGCCAAAGTGTACCAGGACATGGGTGAGGCCGACAAAGCGATCGAGCAGCTGCGGACCGCGCTTCGAATATGGGAGAACGCCGATCCAGGATACGCGCCCGCGGCCGAAGCGCGCGAGCTAATGGCGCGGCTAGGTGAGTGAAGCGTCGCTTAGATCAGAGCTGCATGCCTATGTGAACCGGGCCGACCGCTAGGGGCCGGCCCGGCTTGAAGAGAACGGGAATCCGCCTACATCCTCTCGATAATCGCCTCACCGAAACCGGAGCACGACAACTCGTTGACGTCCTCGCGACCCTCGCGAACCATCAGCCGCGCCAAGTCGTAGGTCACCTGCCCCTCTTTGATCGACGTCTCCATGCCGCTGATGATCATGTCGGCGGCTTCGTTCCAGCCCATGTGATTCAGCATCATCACCGCCGAGAGGATCAGCGATCCGGGATTCACCTTGTCCATGCCCGTGTACTTGGGCGCGGTGCCGTGGGTCGCCTCGAACAGCGCCACCTCGTCCGACATGTTGGCTCCGGGCCCCAGACCCAGTCCGCCGACCAACGCGATCGCCGCATCGGACAGGTAGTCGCCGTTCAGGTTGGGCAGCGCGAACACGGCATACTCGTCCGGCCGCGTCTGGATCTGCTGGAAGATCGAGTCGGCGATCCGGTCCTTCATCAGGATCTTGCCTTCCGGCATCTTGCCGTCCAACTCGTCCCACAGCTTCTTCTCGCTGATCGTCTTCTCTCCGAACTCGCGCTCCGCCAGCTCGTAGCCCCACTTCGCGAACGAGCCCTCGGTGAACTTCATGATGTTGCCTTTGTGGACCAGGGTCACCGACGGCAGGCTCTGGGCCTCCGCCCACTGCAGCGCCTTGCGCACGATGCGCTCGGTGCCGAAGACCGAGATCGGCTTCACCCCGATCCCCGAGTCGGTGCGGATCTGCCGGCCCGTCTTCTCCTTGATCAGCTCGATGATGGCCGCGGCCATATCGCTGCCGTTCTCGTAGTCGTAGCCGGCGTAGACGTCCTCGGTGTTCTCACGGAAAATCACGAAGTTCACTTTGTCGGCGTACTTGTTGGGCGCCGGCACACCCTCGAAGTAGCGGATCGGCCGCACGCAGGCGAACAGATCCAGGTGCTGCCGGAAGCGAACGTTGATCGAGCGGAACCGCTCGCAGACGCCGTCGTCCTTCCCGCAGGCATCGCAGGTGCCGGCGTGATACTGCTGGTGAGCGCAGTGCAGGCAGACGTGGGTCTCCTCGCCGATCGGCGTGGTGAACGGACCCTTGATCGCGATCCTCAGATAGCGGATCGCATCGACCGTCTCGTCGGGGAACTCGCTACCGTAGTGATGGAGCCCTTCCAGCCCGGCATAGAGCGGGCACCAGGCGATGGCCCGAGCCCCGCCGTAGGCCTTCTCCACCGCATTGTCCACTACCTTTCGCATCACCGGTGTTATGTCCAGGCCGATGCCGTCTCCGCGCAGCACGCCGATGACCGGATGATCGCCAATGATCAGGTTTCCGTCCCGATATTCGATAAGGTCGCCGTCGGGGATCTTGACTTCCTTGAAGTCCATCATGGCCTTCCTCAAGTGTGATGTGTCTGCCGATATGAGCACGCAGGTTGGGGGAAATCACGGCGGCATGATAAGGCAACCACAGGGTCCAGACAAGATTGCCGCCGGCCCGCCCGCCCGGCACGTTCCCCTTGTGCTCTCCGCCCGGGTTTTGGAGATTAGTGACGGCGGACAAGCGGGTCTCCGCTCGGAATAGCCACCACGACCCACTCCACTCCCCCGCATTCCCAATCACGCTCGACTTACATGCGTCAGATCGCGTCCATCCTGCTCACTCTCGTCCCGGCCGGCTACGTCTGGTGGTCCGGGCGCCGCCTGCTGCGCCGAATCGACGACCCGGCCTTCCCCGAACTGAGATTCGCCGACGCCCAAAGGCTGGCCCTGGTCATCGCCGCCAGCGTCGTGGCGGTTCTGGCGGTGAACGGCCGTTTCCTGGCCCTCAAGCTGGCGCTCCTGCTGCTGGCCCTGGTCGTCGCCGGGTTCCCCGCTCGCCGCGCGATCTTCGAGGAGAGCTGGAGCCTGCCCGCCTACATGGCCCACAACCTCAGGCTGTGGTCTTCCGCCCTGGGCCTCTGGGTCCTCCTGGCCCTGCAGCCCAACTTGGTTCGCTGGTCGGGAGAGGCCGCGCTGGCGGCGGCGATTGGGCTGCTGGTCGCGACGCTCCTCTACTCGCACTTCAACGACCGGATCCTGCCGTTCCTGCTACGCGCGACGAAGCTCGAAAGCTCTGAGCTGGCCGCGAGTTTCCAGGTGGTGCTGAGCAAGGCGCGCTGCCCATCGCCTCGCTTACTTCGGGTCGACGCCCCAGGCGGACGCTGGGTGAACGCCTACGCCCTTCCCTCGCGCAAGGCGCCCGCCGTGCTCTTCACGGCCGACCTGCTCGAGGCACTGACGCCTGCGGAGGCCCAAGCGATCTTCGCCCACGAGGTGGCGCACCTGGAGTACTTCCGCCCGGGCCGGATGCTGCAGCGCGAGCTGGCCGTGGCCCTGCTGGCGGCCGCCCCACTTCTGGTCGTGCTGCTCTACGGTGCCAATTCCGCCGCTCTGGCGGGTATGACGTGGATCTGGCCGCTGGTGGTCCTCCTCTTCCTCGCCGCGCTGCTGGCACACAACCAGGTCCGCGAGCACGACGGCGACCTCAGAGCGCTGCAACTGGCGGGCGAGCCGGAACCGCTGATCAGCGGGCTGACCAAGATCCACGACCTGATGAAGATGCCCCGCCGCTGGCGCGCCGGCAGCGAAGCGCGGATGTCGCACCCGAGCCTGGCCAAGCGGCTGCGCGCGATTCGCGATGCCGCGGCCGCCGATGGCCTGGCGCTGGACGAAAGCGAACCGTTGGGCGACGTCGTCGTGCGGGCTGCCGGCGACCCCAGCGAGGCCGTTATCCTGACTTCTGATCGGCTCCACTGGCTGCGCGGCGTCGATCCCGCGGCGAATCTGGACGCGGCCACTCTGTTACAGAGTGCCGGTGACTATCGCTCGATCCGCTACGCCGACCTCCGCGATCTGCGGCTCGCCGTGAGGGGGACGAAGCAGCGCCATCTGGTCGTCGTCGACAGTCGCGGCGAGTCCCTCAAGCTCTCGATCGCGCCGGAGGACGTGGACCGCGTGAAGCGGGCCGTCCAGCACGTCGACCTCAAGGTCGAAGGAACTGCGCTCGAAGGATCGAAGCGATTCGCGCTACAGACGACGCGACAGCGAAACGCCCGCATCCTGGGCATCCTCGCCTGCCTGCTGGCGCTGCTGCCACCTTTCTCGCTGCCGCTATTGGTGGCTGGCGTCCTGGTGCTCGCGCGACCGTCTACCGTCACGCTGGCGGCGGCCGGGGCCATCGGGCTCGGCGCCGGGCTCCTGGGCGGCCGGGGCGCCGGCGCGTTCTACTTCGGTAGCGCGCCGCCGACCGCGCTTCTCGCGGCCGGAACCCTATTGGGCCTGCTGCTGCTCTACGCCGCCTTCCGCAGCGGGCGCGGGACTCAAAACGAGCCGGCCGCCGCGGCGCGGCTGACGCTGCTGGCGCTGGGGGCGCTCGCTCTGCTGTACGCTATCGCCGGCCTCGGCCGCCTCGCTTCGGCCCTGCCGATTATGCAGCTCCACCTCTGGGCACGGTACCAGCCGGCGTTCACGCTCCTGCTGCTCGGCCTGGCCGCCGCGCTGTGGTGCGTCCGTCCCCGACTGGCCCGCTTGCCGGCGCTGTTCGCGCTCGCCCTGGCGGCGCTGCTGGTCGCGGCAGGCACGACATCGTTCCGCGACCGATTCGGCGACGACGGGCTCGTCGGATCCGAGCGCGCGTTGCACGCTCCGGCATCGACCCCGCTGAAGCTGCGCGAGCGCTCTATCGCCGGTAGCGTCGCCGATCTGCGCCTGGCCCCGTCCGGCGACAGATTCGCGGCTCGAGCCTACGATTGGAGGTCGGGCGACTATCGCTATCAGGAACCCGCCTTCCAGGTCGAGCTCGCCGACGGAGGCCTGAGCGAGGTAGCGGCGATCGACCTCGCGTTCCTCGATCGCGATCGGATCGCCGTTCTCCGCGCGTCCCAAAGCGGAACGCTCATGCTTCAGGTCCTTGGCCTCGATCCTTCGTCCGCCGTCGAGTTCGAGATCGCCCTTCCGGACCTGGATCAACCGAAGCTGCGCGTGGATCCGGAGGGCCAACGCTGGGAGGTGGCCGAAGCCTACCCGTACGAGGGATACGGCGTGCTGCTGTCCGGCGACTTTCGCTCCGGCGAGTACCGAGAGACGCGCTGGGAGGAACTGCGCGGGTCTCCGGACTCGTACATCAGCGCCGTGACGCTGAACGCCAGCCGGCACCCGCTGGTCGTAAGCCAGCGCTATGAAGAGCAGCGATTCGCGGCCATCGCGATGATGCTGGCGCCGCTCTCAACGACCGCTCTGCCCCTCTGGTGCGTGGAACCGGCGGCCTGGCAATTCGAGTACGTGTGCGCCTCCAACGACCCCGGTTCCCGCACTCACCTCTGGTCGATCGATGCGCTCAGCCAGCGCATCTCACCGATCGGCTCGCTTCCCGCGCCCTACTACCAGGGCCAGTTCTCCCAGCGAGGGCAGCTGCTCGTCGGCGGGTACGGCGCGGCGCCCGTCCTGATCGACCTCGCAAGCGGGACCGCCCGCACGCTCGACCTGGAACCTCCGGCGCCGTCAGCGGCCGAAGACGAAGTGACGGCTGAGCCCGGCCCGTACGGCTGGCTCGCGCAGCTTCTGTTCGGCCCACCTGGCTTCGGCCCGGCCTACGAGGCGATGGCGCTGCGTGATGGGGTTCTCGCGGTGGCGTTCGCGTCGGCCGAGGGATCCACGGTTGCCGTATACCGGCTGGAGGAACGGGACCCCGAACCGTAGGCAATTGTGTTCCTCACTCCGCCCGAATAGTTTCCGGCCGATCGGCTACACCACATACGATAACGTGCCCTGATACATGTCACTGATATCCACGCTCCGTGCCTTGCTCATTCTGGGTAAGGGCGTCAGGCGCGGCCTGTCCGAACAGGCCGCGGGGACGGATCCACTCGCACTCTTCGACGACTGGTTCAGAGCAGCTAGGCGCGCCGGCCTGTTTCTGCCCGAATCGATGGTGCTGGCCACCGCCAGCGCCGACGGCACGCCCTCGGCCCGCACCATGCTGCTCAAGGGCTTCGACGAGCGTGGCTTCCGCTTCTTCACCAACTACGAGAGCCGCAAGAGCGAGGAACTGGAGGAGAACGACCGCGCCGCCATCGTCTTCACGTGGGGCGTGCTTCAGCGTCAGGTCCGTCTGCAGGGGCGCGTGGAACGGTTGTCGGAGGAGGAGTCACGCGAGTACTTCGCCACGCGGCCACGTGGAAGCCAGTTGGGAGCCTGGGCATCGCAGCAGAGTTCGGCAGTCCCGGACCGCGAGACGCTCGATGCACAGTTCCAGGAGTGCGAGGAGCGCTTCCGCGGCTCGGATATCCCGCTGCCGCCGTTCTGGGGCGGCTACCGCCTGGTCCCCCACACGATCGAGTTCTGGCAGGGTCGCGCCAACCGACTGCACGACCGGCTCCGTTTCACTCGCGAGGCCGGCGGCTGGCGGGTATCGCGTTTGTCGCCCTGAGCGCTCTGGTGCAGCCCTCGCTCAGTTCGCGCTCAGAGCCTCCACCTTCTCGGTCAGTATCCCGAGGAATCGATCGATTGCGTCCAGGTGCGTGCGGAAGGTCAGCACGGCCAGCCGCAAGACGAACGTGCCATCCAGCATGGTCGACGAGACGAAGGCCCGTCCGTCACGGTGGATCTCCTGAATCAGCGCCTCGTTGAAGGCGTTGGCGTCGCCCGATTGGGGGACGTACCTGTAGGTCGCCACACTCAGTTCCGGCTCCGGCCCCACCTCGAAGCCCAGCTTCTGGACCTCGTCGTAGAAGTACCGCGTCAGCAGTAGCTTCTCCTCCAGGCAGGCCCGGAACGGTCCCACACCGTGCAGCATCAAAGGCAGCCACATCCGCAGCCCCCGGAAGTGCTTCGTCAGCTCGGGCGAAAGTTCGGCCGGAGAGTCTACCGTCAGCGACTCTTCCGCCACGACGTCCTGCATGTAGGCGGCCTCCTGATAGTAGTGCGCGCGATGCAGCGCCCCCTTGTCCTGCACGATCAGGGCACCGGTGCCATACGGCAGGAACAGCCCCTTGTGCGGGTCCAACACGATCGAGTCGGACAGCTCCATGCCGGCCAGTTTCGGGCGACACT
>JBDHHL010000104.1:0-11185 GCA_039589375.1 Gemmatimonadota bacterium
GGCTGCAAGCTGAACGGTCTCGACGGCCGAGTGCCACCCCGATGCGGTTCTGCCCGGAGCCCCTTGTATCAGGGCAGATCCGGGTCCCCCTCGAAGACGGGCCGCTCGGCGGCGTTGGCCACTGCCCACCCGGTGGCATACATCCAGCGGGTCATGCGGGTCAGCTTCTCCCAATCGATCAGGTCTACCTCGTCGAAGGGCGTGTGGTAGTCTTCGTGAAGGAGGGCTGTGAAATAGAGGGCTGGGATCCCCCTCCGGACATAGGGCCAGTGGTCGCTTCGGCGAAAGAAGTTCTCCGGGTGCCCGGCCCGCTCCCATGTGCTGTCCAGGGCGAAGCCGCCGACAGCCGCATTGGCCGCAAGCCCCATCTCTACCAGAGCGGTGGAGGTAAGGTTGGGGGGCACGGAGCCCAGGAGGGCCGCGGAGTCGGGGGAGCTGCGGCCGATCATGTCGGCATTGAACACGGCCACGATGGACTCCCCGTGTATTACCGGGTTTTGGGCGTGCCAGTAGGACCCTAGGAGGCCAACCTCTTCGGCGCCGTGCCAGACGAAGAGGACTGAGCGCCGACCCGGGCTCTCCGTGAAGGCCCGGCCGATGGCCAGTAGAGCGGCGCACGCCGTGGCGTTGTCGTCGGCTCCGTTCCAGATTGAGTCACCGTCCCAGGGGAAGCGCACCCCCAGGTGGTCGTGGTGGGCGCTGAGGAGGAGGTGCTCCCCTGCCAGCGCAGGGTCGGAGCCGGGGGCCCGGGCGACGACGTTGGCCGAGGGGACGACAAACCGCTCGACCGTCAGCTCGGCCTGGAGCCTGGGCGACTGGCCCTGCCCGCCACGCCTCACCAAATCCAGGGCACCGGGGCCCACCCAGATGACGGGCGGGCGGTCGGCCTCATATCCCTCCCGCAAAGACCAGTTGCCCTGCGCCCAACCGGCGGCGATGTTCTCGTGCTCTCCACCCGCCACCGAGTCGGAGACCAGGATCACCGCGGCAGCTCCCCGCTCCATCAGGAACCGGGCCCGCTCCCGGACGGAGAGCATTGCGTAGCGCCGGGACGAAAGATCCGGTCCCAGGGGCGGGGCATCCTCCGGGGCCGACAGGACCGCCGCCACCACGAGGCCCCGGATATCGGGGGCCGCCTCCAGGTCGTTCGCCTTGCCCTCGCCGACGAACACAATAGGCGAATCGATGGTGCCCTCCGCCGCCCAAACGACCACCGCCTCCTCCCAGATCTTGAAAGGCCTACCGGAGATGACGATACGGCTGAGGGGGGTCTGGCGGGTGCGATGGATGGGGAAGACCTGGAAATACGTACCGTCGTCGCCTGCGGGTTCCAGCCCCACCTCACGGGCCCGCCGGGCCAGCCACGCTCCCGCCCGGAGTTCATCCGCACTCCCCGCATCGCGTCCCCGCATGCTGTCTTGGGCCAGGACCTCCACGTCCGACCGGAGCTGGTCCGAGCGGATGGCATCCATGGCTGGGGGCGGGCCGTCGGGCTCCGTCCCGCAGGCGGTGGCTGCCAGCAGACAGAAGAGGGCAGGGGCAAGGCGTCGGGTGCTCCGGGAGTGTTGCTGGATATCCATGGTCGTCATAGGCGTTGGCGTGGGATGGCACTACTCGAAACGCCAATATAGCCATGGACCTGCGGTGCGGCGCAATCGGGAAGACTCCGCCGGCGCGATCAGCGGTGGGCTGATGATTGGGCTGATGACGGTTCGTTACTGGCTGCGCGTAACCTGTGCCCGAAGCCGCTCGAGCGCCGCGATGCCGTTCGTGTTCTCGGGGTTCAGTTCCACCGACTTCTCGTAGTTCTCGATGGCGAGGTCCAGTTGTCCAGCCTCCGCGTACGCTTCGCCCAGGCTGTCGTAGGGGTTCGAGGCGTCGGGATACTCCTCGACATTCAGCTTGAAGATCAGAATGGCGTCGTCGATCTGCTCCGCGCGGAGGAGTCCGTAGCCCAGCGTGTTCAACAGGTATTCGTCGAATGCCTCCGGCGGCTGGCTCGACTTGAGTTCGTGATAGAGCGTGATGGCGGCATCCACGCCCTGCTCGTCGATCGTTTGCTGCAATGCTTGGCGTACCGGCCGCTTCGGCGAGTCGTATTGCTCGTAGTCGAGCCAGGTGACGGCGGGATGATCGCCGCCGACGGTCTCGGCCAGCATCGCCTCCAGGATGGACTGCCCGTTCTCGCTGTTGGTGAACCACACCAGGCCGGCTTTTCGCTCGGGATACGTCAGTGTATAGGCCTTGTAGCCCGTGTTGTCACCCCAATGCCAGAAGCCGCGTCCGCGCTCGTCCTCTTGGAGCCCGATCCCGAGGCCCCAGGTCACCGCCGCTGTGTCCACCTCGATCTGGGGCGTCAGCATCGCGGCGGCCATGCTGTCGCTGAGACCGGTGCCGTTCATCGCGGCTATGAGGAAGCGGCCGAAGTCGTTCGCCGTCGTATGCAGCGTGGCCGCGGCATGACCGCGTCCGGGCCGTGGCCTGGACTTGCGGCCAACTTCACCGTCGGGGTTGTGTGGCATGGCCAGGTTGGCCTCGAAGCGGTCGTCCCAGATGTAGCCGCTCGACGTCATCCCCAGTGGAGCGAAGACGCGCTCGGCGACGAACTCCTGCAGCGTCTGGTCGGTCAGGTCCATAACGGCGAGCTGCAGGTAGCCGAAACCCTCGCCGGAGTAGCTGTACTCTGAGCCGGGATCGAAGTTGATCGTCAGATCGCCGCCGCGGGGACGCCAGTTGGGGAAACCGGTCGAGTGGGTCAAGACCATCCGGGCGGTGATCTGCCTGAACCGTTCGTCGTTTGCCACGTACTCGTAGTCCCAGTAACCGACCAGCGGGCGATCGAGTTCCAGAACGCCCTCATCCACAAGCTGGAGGACGCCGAAAGCGAAGACTGGTTTGCTGAGCGATGCCGCCTCGAACACGGTGTTAGCGTCCACTGCCTCCCCGGTCTCGGCGCTCCGTGTGCCGAAACCGCGGCTCCAGACGATCGCGCTGTCGTTCACGATCGCCATCGACAGGCCGGTCACGGACCCGCTGTCCATCAGTTCCGGGATCACCGAATCGAGCGCCGCCAGCCGCTCGGTCTGGGTCAGCGAATCGAGTCGGTCGGGTGTCTGTTCAACGCTCTGCGCGCACGCGCCCGCCAGCGCGATCAGCAGCAGGTTTCGAGCTGTCAGCACCGGTCTCATGAGCCCCTCGTCAGGTCGAGTAGTTGTTGGAGTCATCCCGTTTGATGCGCGCCGGTGGTTCAGGGTTGTAGGACGTGCGCACAAGCGATGCGTCGTACTTCGTCGTAGCTAGCTGACGTCGATTACAGGCTCGCCCAGCACGTCCATGCGCGGCGTGACTCCGAGTCCCGGCACCGTCGCCGCGCTCATGCGGCCGTGCTCCCTCTGCGGCGCGCCCTCCGCTGTGCTCACCGTAACGTAGCTATTGAAGTCGGTGGCGGTGAACAGGAACTCGGGAGGTGTGCTGTGTGCCAGGTGCGCGATGGCCGCGGTGATGATGTCGCCGCCCCAGCTGTCCTCTATGGTCATGGCGATGCCCAACTCGATGCACAGGTCCCGTGCCTGACGCGCTTTCGTCAGCCCGCCGAACTTGCTGATCTTGATATTCACCACGTCCATCGCCTGGTCGGCGTGGCCGCGCAGCAGAATCGCCATGCCGTCGATCGTCTCGTCCAGGATGAACGGGTGGTCCGTGCGTTGTCGGATCGACAGGCACTCTTCGTACGTGAGGCAGGGCTGCTCGATGTAGACGTCCACGTCGCGCACGCCGCGCACCACGCGAATGGCGTCGTGTTTCAGCCAACCGGTGTTGGCGTCCGCCACCAGTACGTCACCCGGTTCCAGCGCTTCACGCACGGCGCGGATCCGCTCCATGTCGGTCTCGGGATCGCTACCTACCTTCAGCTGGAAACGTCGGTAGCCCTCTGCCCGGTAGCCGGCCACCTTCGCCGCCATCTCGTCCGGCGACTGCTGCGAGATGGCTCGGTAGAGCACAAAGTCGTCGCCGTATCGGCCGCCCAGCAGCTCGCAAACGGGGAACCCGGCCAGCTGACCCAGGATGTCCCAGCAGGCCATGTCGATGGCCGACTTCACGTACGGGTGCCCCTTCAGCAGGGCGTCCATGCGCCGATTCAATCGCGCCAGCTGGGTTGGGTCTTCGCCGATCAGGTCCGGCGCCAGCTCGGCGATGCCCGCCCGCGCTCCCTGTGCGTAAGATGCTAGGTAGAACGGACCCAGCGGGCAGACCTCGCCGTGGCCGACGACTCCCTCATCGGTCTCGATACGGACGATCGTACTATCGAACACCTCGACGGACTTGCCGCCGGACCACTTATAGCTGCCCTCGTGCAACGGGAGGTCGATCTGATAGACGGCGACTCGCTCGATCTTCATGGCTTGGCTCCGGGTGTAATTCGTCGTACCGGAGTATTTAGCACTGGATAGCCGCTCTGGCGAGAGCGCCTCTTTGGGCTCTTCTTGTGCCCGCAACGCTATGTTATGATTGGACCCGTCGAGTCGTGTGTGACAGCCCACTAGCAGCCCACTCATACATAGCCGAAACGTGACTTCCAACGACGACAGTCATCGGGCCACGTCTGTAGCGTTCCCAGCAAGCAGCCGGGGACTGCCATCCGATATCCGGTTCTATCTCCTGACGCGGCCGGCGATCCCCACACTCGTCGAGTACGACACGGTGGCAGAAAGAGAGGACAACTGCCAGCGCATAATGCAGCGCCTCGGTGTCAGCGTAACGGAGTACGCGGTGCTGAACGAACACCGGATCGGCGTCAACGTCCCGGTCAGCTTGGTGTTCGAGGAATTGCTGGGTTGGGACACCGGCTCGCTGTGCTGGCCCAACTACATTGCGAGGCCGGAGCGCGAAGGCGGCGAGCTGGATCGCATCCGTTTCTTCCTACTCAACAAGAAGCGATCTCTCTTCGGATTGAGGAATGGATTCCTCGGGCTCGCGTTCATTCCACTGTTCCAAATCGACAAACTCGAGTTTCAGATGGAGCCTGACCGGTCCTTCGACAACGCACGCTATCTCTTGTACGAGTGCAGCGGCGGTTATCCGATCGGGGTCTTCTACATCTACGTGCGATCGTCGATCGCGGCGCGAGGGGAGAAGGACCAGACTCAGGTCTTCTTCGGGGTGGGCTTCAACTTCTACGGCAGGGAGGATTGGCCCAAACGGCACCTCATCAACACGGTTTGGGAAGCGATCCACAATCGGGTTACGGGGAACGTGTTGAACCGGTTCAAGCAACTGTGCGAGGCGAGGTTTCTGGTGAACACCGGCGGCCACGCTATCGACTAGCCAGCCCCCCCGCAGTCTCACCGCCGTCGATCACGTACGTCTGCCCCGTGATGTAACCGGCCTCGTCCGAGGCGAGGAAGGCGAACAGGGCGGCCACTTCCGCCGGCTGGCCGTGCCGGCCCATCGGGATCTTCGAGTTCACTTCATCGATCATGGCGGGCGTGTACTCGGCTTCCTGCATCGGGGTCATGATGTAGCCCGGGCAGACGACGTTCACCCTCACGGTCGGCGCCAGCTCCAGCGCCATCGAGCGCGTCAACTCGATCACCCCCGCCTTCGATGCGTTGTAGTCCGCGTAGTAGGGATAGCCGACGATCGCGTTCGTCGAGCCCATGTTGATGATGACGCCACCGCCGGCATCCAGCATGCGCCGCGCCGCCTGCTGCGCGACGTAGAAAGTGCCGTTCAGGTTCACGTCGTTGACCTGTCGCCACTCGTCGGGCGTGATCTCCAGGAAGCGATGTCGAATGCTAATTCCGGCGTTGTTGATCAGTACGTCGAGACCGCCGAGTAGGTCATCCAGTTCGTCGAACGCCGCAGCGACTGCCTCTGGGTTGGATACGTCGGCGCAGATCGTGCCCGAGAGCTCGCGCTCTTTCCGTTCGATCTGCCTGCAGCCTTTTTGGTCTCGGTCCAGCACCACTACGCGGGCGCCTTCACCTATGAACCGCGCGACCGTCGCCGCGCCGATGCCGCTGGCGCCGCCCGTGATCAACACCCGTTTGTCTAGCAGAGCACGCACGACCTTCTCCTTTTATCCTGATCCGGCCAACCCGCCGCCGTCGACGACGAGCGAGATGCCGGTGACCGCCGCCGACGCGTCGTTCGCTAGGTAAAGCGCCGCATGCGCGATGTCTTCGGGTTGAGCGATCCTGCCTAACGCCCGCTCCGAGCCTTCGGAAATGAACCGCTCTATCGGCTCGCCCAACTGTTCCGCCTCGCTGCGCAGCATCGGCGTGTCGGTATCGCCGGGACAGATGCAGTTGACGCGGATGTTCTGTGGCCCGTGGTCGAGAGCCATAGCCTTCGTCAGCAAGACTACAGCTCCTTTGGAAGCGCAGTAGGAGGCCGCGTTCTTGCCGCCGGCCAACCCCCAGCCAGATGCGGTGTTGATGACGACTCCCCCGCCCGCTTCTGCCATCACCGGGATCGCGTACTTCGACATTAGGAAGACGGACTTCACGTTCACGCCCATCACACGGTCCCACTCCTGCTCGCTGGTCTCGAGCACGGAGGCCCGCCGAATGATCCCGGCGTTGTTGAACAGGATGTCGAGGCCGCCGAGGGCGGCGACCGTCCGCTCCACAGCACGTTGGCAGTCGGCGGCCGAGCTTACGTCGGCGTTGACGAACAGAGCGCGGCCGCCGGCGCCGGTGATCTCTCGCGCGACCGCGGCCCCGCCGGCCTCGTCCAAGTCCACGACCGAGACCGCAGCGCCCGAGGACGCGAACAGCAGCGCCGTCGCCCGGCCGATGCCGGAAGCGCCCCCGGTGACCAGCGCGACCTTCTCCTTCAGGACTTTGCCGGAAGTCGTCTCATCCTTCGACATCGGACAGAGCCTTTCGCGCCGCCGCAAGCGTGGACATCACATGCTGCTCTTCGTGCGCTATCGATGTGACCGAGTGGAGTGCCGCCGACGGCGACATGTACACACCGTGGTCGAACAGCGCCAGCGCGAACCGCTGATACTTCGCCCGGTCCACATGCGCGCAGAACTCGCGATAGTCGCGGATCGCCGGCTGCTCGGTGAACATGATCTGGAACACGGGTCCGACACCCTGCACGATGGCGGGGGTCCCGGTCTCGTCGAACAAATTTCGCAAACCGGCGGCGAGCCGCTCGCCGATGTGCCATGTGTGTTTGAAGGCGGCGGCATCATCATTCTGCAGCTCTCTGAGGCTGGCGCGTGCTGCGTAGAGGCCCAGCCGCGAGGCGTTCTGCGTTCCGTAGTGCAGCACGCCGCCCCACGCCAGCGCCTCCATGATCTCGGCGCGGCCGACGAATCCCGCCACCGGTAGTCCGGCGCCGAGGGCCTTGCCGAACACGGCAATGTCCGGCACGACTCCGTAGTGCTGTTGGCAGCCGCCCGGTGCGATGCGGAACCCGGTAACCGTCTCGTCGAGGATGAGCAGGATGTCGTTGGCCCGTGTGAGCTCGCGGACGCCTTCCAGGTAGCCCGGTTCCGGAAGGATCACGCCCATATTCGCCATGATGCCTTCGGTAATCACGGCGGCGATTTGGCCGCGATGTGTCTCCATCGCCCGGTGCAGAGCAGGCAGGTCGTTCCAGGGAACGACGATGGTATCGTCCAGCGCTGTCCGGTTGAGGCCAGAGCTTTCCGCGATCTTGATCGGATCGTTGCGGTGTCCGAGCGAAACGGGCTGGTGAGGATGCGCATTGACGAGGAAGTCATCGTGCCAGCCGTGGTAGTGACCCTCGAACTTGATGAACTTCTGCTTGCCCGTGTATCCCCGGGCGAGCCGAATGGCGGCCATGGCGGCCTCGGTGCCCGTATTGGCGAACCGAACCTTCTCAGCGCAGGGCACCATCTCCTGGATCAGCTCGGCGACCTGGACCTCGATCTCGGTGGCGGCGGCGAACAGCGTGCCCTGCGAGACGGCCGAGCATATGGCATGGACGATCCGCGGGTGCGCATGGCCGAGCGGCAGTGCGCCGTACGCCATCATCCAGTCGATGTACCGGTTGCCGTCCACATCGTAGACGTGGGCGCCCTCGCCTCGCTCGATGAAGAGCGGGTAGTCGCCGTAGTTGGCGGGCCCCCGCGAAGGCGAGCTGCCGCCTTCCACCATCACGTTGAGAGCACGCTCGAAGAGTTCTTTCGATTTCTGCGTTGTTTGTGCCATCGGCTATGACCTGTGTAGTCGTTGCTCGATCGCGCGTTGGGGCCCCCCAGATCGCCGACGCCGATGAGCATGATAGTTGGTCTCATTGAGAAACTTGGGCGTCCGACATTCGATATCCGTTATTCGATGTTCAAAACCCGCCTCGAGCCCCCGCCTTAGGCGACCAAACCTGCGGCACATTCGCCCCCCTCGTCAACCAGGAGTGCCGGGGCCGCCCGATGCTGCCTTGTCATATCCGACCCTGACTGCGAGATTCCGCGACCATTTCGATTGCGATGTTTCGACCCCAACCAACGGAGCGAGAACCATGACTCTGACCCGCCGAGAGATGCTGAAGCTGAGCGCCGGCGCCGGCGCGGCCTTGACGTTCGGCCGCCTGCCAGCCTTCGCGCAGGACACCTCGACGATACTCAAGCGTCCCATCCCGTCTTCCGGCGAGATGATTCCCGTCGTAGGCCTGGGAACGTCGCGTACGTTCAACGTTAGTGCGTCCGAGGAAGAGCGGGCGCCGCTCCGCGATGTCCTCCAAGCCTTCGTCGATATGGGCGGGACCCTCCTCGATACGGCCAATTCCTACGGGAGCTCCGAGGCCGTCTCGGGCGACCTGGCGAAGGACTTGGGCGTGACCGACAAGCTGTTCATGGCCACCAAGGTGGGGGCGGAAGAGAAGGACGCCGGCATCGAGCAGATGGAGAACTCGATGCGCGTGCTGCGCCGCAGCACCATCGATCTCTTGCAGGTACACAACCTGCGCGGCTGGCAGGCCCAGCTGGCCACGCTGCGCGAGTGGAAGGCGGCGGGCAGAGTCCGCTACATCGGCATCACCACATCGCGGAACCGCCAATACGACGACTTCGCCGCCGTGATGGAAAAGGAAGAGCTCGATTTCATCCAGGTGAACTTCTCGCTGGCTCAGCGGCAGGCGGAAGAGCGCATACTACCGCTCGCTGCCGACCGCGGCATGGCGGTCCTGGTGAACCTACCGTACGGTCGTGGGCGACTGTTCCAGGCGGTCGAAGGCCGCGAACTGCCCGCTTGGGCCGCCGAGTTCGATGCGGAAAGCTGGGGCCAGTTCTTCCTCAAGTACATCATCTCGCACCCGGCGGTCACGTGCCCGATCCCGGCGACGACCAAGGCGCACCACGCGCGCGACAACGTAGGCGCGGCGTATGGCGGACTGCCGGATGAAGGTATGCGCAAGCAGATGGTTCGGTTCTTCGAAGGTCTGTAGGGTAGGCGGGCTTCGAATATCCAAAATCATCGAGCAGGGAATTTCGAAGGGAACGCCGAATGTCGAACTGGCATCACACTTCGCTAATCAACATTCGGTGTTCGATATTGGATATTCAAGATGCTCTTCGTCTCCAGAACAGGTAGGCCGGCACTCCAGTCGCTAGTATCGCCATTCCCAGCCCCGAGCGCACCGGGTTCATCCACAGCACGCTCGCCACGATCCAGACCGCGACGAGCACGAACAGCGCCGGCAGAATAGGATAGCCCGGGGTGGCATAGGTCCCCTCCGGGCGATCTTTCAGCGGGTAGCGCCTTCGGAAGACGAACAGGCTGGCCGCGGCGAGCCCGAAGAAGATCCAGTCGGCGAAGACGACGTAGTCGACCAGTTGCGCGTAGCCTCCCGTAAGCAAGAGCACGATCGCCCAGCCGGTCTGGATGACGATCGCCAGCGATGGCGTCTGGTACTTGGGATGGAGCCGGGCGACGCTGGGGAAGAACAGTTTGTCCGCCGCCATGGCATAGTAGACCCGCGTCGGCGCCAGCATGGTCAAGTCGAGGAAGCCGAAGGTCGAGATGGCGATGGTCAGCGCAATCAGCCGGTCGCCGGCGTCCCCCAGCAACGCGTTCACAGTGTCCGCCGCCGGCGTCATCGTGTTCGCCAGGCCGGTGTGCCCGATCGCCTTCAAGTAGACGAAGTTCACCAGCACGTAGACGATCACGACGACCGTCGTGCCGGCGATCACCGCCAGCGGCAAGGTGCGCTTCGGGTTGCGGATCTCCTCCGCCACGTAGTTCAGGTTCTGCCAACCGCCGTACGAGAACATGATCGCGATCAATGCGGCGCCGAACGCGATCATCAGGGGCGGGGACTCTGGGCGCGCCACTTCGGCGGCCGTCTCCTCCGCTCCCGGCATGACCAGCCCTACGGCGATGAGCAGTACCAGCGCCGCCGTCTTCAAGATCACGAAAACGTTCAGCAGCCGACTGCCCGGCTTGACCCCCAGGTAGTTCACGGCAGCGACGATCACGATGGCCAGGATGGCCAGCGGTGCTGTGGCCGCATCGGCCCGACCGACGAAGCGGAGGGCGTATTGGGCGAAGGTGATGGCGACCGCTGCGATGGCGCCGCACTCGATCATCAGCAACAGAGCCCAGCCGTAAAGGAACCCAGCGAACGGGTGATACGCGTCGCGCAAGTAGGCGTAATGCCCGCCCGCCTGCGGAAACAGCGAGCCCAGTTCCGAGAAGGCGAAGGCACCGGCCATGGCGATGGCGCCGCCAGCGACCCAGGCGGCCAGTACCAGGAAACCGGAGTCCAGGCGCTGCGCCACGATGTACGGATTGATGAAGATGCCGGCGCCGATGATGGCGCCGATCACCAGCATCGTGGCATCAAACGGTCCCAGGGCGCGGCGAAAGCTCACAGTCGGCCTCGCGTCGAAGAGTTCTCACGGTGCTTCCACAGGTCGTCGGGCTGACGATATAGCGGAACGCTGCTGTGTCCTCAATAGGCACTATCGCTTGGACTCGGTCCGTTTCCGGGCCGCGCGCGCCCTCGCGCTGTCACAAGCGAGAGCCTTCGATCGTTCTTGTTACGGACTTCCGAACGCCTTAACGGTGCAAGAAGCCCCTGGGGCGTCCTGTTCTTAAGAGGAGCGGCTATGACGACGTACGAGCGTATCGCAACGGCCTTGGTCATCGCGGGGCTGGCCCTCTTCGCCCTGGGCGGCTGCAGCGACGACGATCCCACAGAACCTGCCGAG
>JBDHHL010000105.1:0-13924 GCA_039589375.1 Gemmatimonadota bacterium
TGGAGCTGGTGATGCTCCACGAAAGGGAACACAAGAGCGCCCGGGACCCGGCGTTGCTCGCCGCGGGGCTGCTGCTCACGGCGCTTGCACCGTGGAACCCGGTTCTCTGGTGGTCGCTGCGTCGGCTGCGTCTGGCTGTGGAGGGCGACTGCGACGGCCGCGTCCTGGCCCGCGGCGTGGCACCCAAGAGTTACGTACGCCTGTTGATCGAGATCGCTGCGAGGGCCGGGCGGGTGCCCGCCCTGGCTCCGGCTTTGACCGAAGCAGGAGAGACTTCACTAGGAAAGAGGTTGATGATGATCCGGTCCACTTTAGGAAAGCATCGCCTTTGGGCATCCGCTTTGGCTGCCGCGGCCGGCGCGGCGCTCCTCGTCGTGGCCTGCGAAATGCCCGTGCCGCAAGAACAGCAAGACCTCTCGGACCCGAGTCTGTCCGTGACGGAAGCGGAGGCGTCGGGAAGGCTCGCCACCGCCGTCGAGTCGAACTGGATTTCCCAGGAGCAGGCCGACGGGATCACAGAGGTGCTCGACGCCGCGGGTCAGGAGCTCCGAGCGGCTATTGCTGCGGGCGAGATGACCGAGCGGGAGGCACGGGGTCGCTACCTGCGCGTCGAGCTCGGGACCTTCGGCAGGGTGATCCGCGAGCGTGTGGCTGCGGGGCAGTTGACCGAGCACGAGGGCCAGGCCGCCTACCAGGGCTACCTGGGGCTCATGGGGGCGGGCCGTGAAGAAAGCCGGGCTAATCCTCTGGGCGTTCGGCTCCGCGTCGCGGTCGAGTCGAATTGGATCACTCGAGAACAAGCCGGCGCGATTTACGAGGAGATGGGCCGCGTGCAGCACCGGCTCCAAGCAAGTGTCGAAGCCGGTGAGATGACCCGGGAGGAGGCCCGTGGCGCCTACATGCGCTTCGAACTCGATGCCGTCGGGAGGGCGGTGCTCGAGCGTGTGGCGGCGGGCGAGCTGACCGCGGAGGAAGGCCGCGCTGCCAATGAGGGCTACAGGGCGCTCATGGAACGAGGCGGAAGGGAGACTGGAGGCAGAGAGGGGACAGGTAGGTAAGGCCAGCCTCTCGGGGGCCTGGGAAAGGGGAGGTCGGCATCGATTGGCCGGCCTCCCGTTGCATGACCTACCGTGCCTACTCCTTCCAGCTTTGAGAATCTGTTGATATTCGGGCGTTACTGTGGCCGCGGTCTGTGGGGCCGCGATGCCGCAGCGTGTGAACTGCCAGTTCCTGCCATCCCACAGCCAAGGTACCCCCGTGGCGGAACTGGCAGACGCGCTCGCTTGGCAAACGGGTGGCCTAAGGGCCGTGTGGGTTCGAGTCCCACCGGGGGTACGCCGTTACTGGCGCTTGCCGGAAAAGAGAACTCGTGAATTCCTTGACCCGTCGGTCTCGGCGAGGCTAGATTCGGTTACCGTTTGCCAGACGAGCAGTTTCGTCACGGAAAGAGCCCGGGGGATTCTCCTCCGGGCTCGGCGTTTGGGCCTTATTACCCCATGCACAGTGCGTCCGCTACAAACGCTTGCTAACGGTAGCCGTTGCCCTATAGCAGCCTGCGAAACTCCTCAACAGTAAGTCCTGCATCCTGTACAACCCCGCCCATGGTATAGGCGTTAACGGGATTGTGACGGGGAATTGTGAGAATTCGAGAACCATCCGACATGACGATATGCTTGCCTTGGCGGATGATTCGGAAACCGGCCTTCTCCAGGGCACGCACGGCATCCAGATGATTGACGCCGGGAATCTTCGGCACGACTAGGAAGTGACTTCGACTTCGCGGACAACCGCGCCCTTCAAGAGCTCGTCGCGCGCGGCAAGGTACTCCTCGATAGCGTCTCTTATGTTGTCGAGCGCCTCTTCTTCGGTTGCTCCTTGCGACCAGCAACCCGGAAGGCCCGGCACGGACACGCTATAACCCTCGTCAGACTCCTGAAGAACGATCTTGTACTTCATACACATGTCCTCCTCATACCACGAAAGATACTGAATACCCGTGCTGCCGTCTAACACGATGTTCGTGTCGGGTACAGCAACTCTGGCACGGCGGGTGAGTGCCTCATGCCGTCACTACGCCGCTCCCCTGGAGGTCACATGCACTCGATTCTTCGCGATCTTCGCAACCGCCACTCATCGCTTTGGCGCAACTCCAGCGGCTGTACCAGCGGTTGGAAGACAAAGGGTTCGTTCGTCGCGATCTCCTCATCAACTCCGCCGCGGAAGAGGCCTGGGGCCGGCCTCCCCCGTCGTACGGCTCGGGCTTATTGCCGTCGCATCTCCCGGATGAACTCCGCCCCGGTCCACCAGATGTCACCGCTGCCAATGAAGAACATGAACTTCGCGTCGGGCGTGATGAGGGGACAGAGCGGGTCGTTTACGGGCGCGGTGATGTGGTCCAGCGCCTGCGGCTCCGACCATCCCCCGTCCGTTTCACGGTAGCTGATGACGAAATGGAACATCCCCTCGGCCCGTCCGTGAGCGGTCGAGGCGAAGATGAGGTAGCTCTCATCCGGGGCGATGAAGGGTGTGTGTTCGCCGCCGTCGGTGTTGATGACCGGTCCCAGATTCTCAGGAGGCTGGTGGACCCCGTTCACCCTGTGAGAACGGTAGATATCCCGGCTGCCGTACCCTCCCTCGCGGACGGAAGAGAAGTAGAGCGTACCGGCTTCGGTGATCGAGAAGAGCTCCGGGTTCCGCTCCCGGCTCTAGCGGGCGCATGGAAAGGAAGTACAAGCGCTCCCCGTCCGGAGAGAAGATCGGCTCTCCCTCCCCGTACTCGGAGACAAATGGGGCCGGCCTCGGCTTCGTCCAACGCCCGTCTTCCAGCCTGGAGAAGAGGACGGGGCCGCGGAAGGCTTTCGTCCAATAGACCTCGGTCCCGTCCAGGGGAGAAGGCTGCGGGAGAGTGTTCGGAGTTGAACCCATGCCCGGAGACGATTCCGAGCGCGAACTGCTCAGGGGAATCGCCCGGCTCCGGCTGACCCAGCCAGGCCCCGCGCAGCTCCGGAAAGACCGGCGGCTGATC
Source organism: Gemmatimonadota bacterium (assembly GCA_039589375.1). Lineage (GTDB taxonomy): Bacteria > Gemmatimonadota > Gemmatimonadetes > Palauibacterales > KS3-K002 > JASFMO01. The sequence continues at coordinate 3,026 of JBDHHL010000105.1, forward strand.
CGAGGCGCCCAAGTCCACGAGGCGCATCGCCACGCTGTCGTGCCCGCTCTCCTGCGCGAAGTGCAACGCCGTCATGCCCTGGACGCTCGACTCTTCCATGGAGGCGCCGTTGCGAACCAGGAACGCCACGAAGGCCAGGCGGCCGTTCTCGGCGGCGATGTGAAGCGGAGTGAGGCCGTACATGTTCTTCTCGCCCGCGGGGTGGCCGCGGGCCAGCAGCGCCTCCCCGATGAGGACCGAGCCACCCCGGGCGGCGGCGTGCATGGGCACGTGCTCCCACCAGGGGATCTCCTTGGCTTCCGCTGCCTGCGTTGCCATGCGGAAGACCCCCTCGAACCCGTTGCTCGCCGCCAGGTATGCGGCCCGCACCACGGTCTCGTCGTCCTCAGGCAGCTTGGCACCCGCTGCGAGCAGGGCGTCGATGATCTCGGGCATCCCGTAGTAGAGGGTGGAGAGGAGGATCTCCTCCCCTCTCGGCGTCCGGTCGTTCACATCGGCACCGGCAGCGATCAACTGCTCGACGGCTTCGACGTTGTCGCCCCAGTTCACGGCCAGGTAGAGCGGCGTTCGTCCCCGCATATCCCTGGCCGTGACGTCGGCCCCCCGGGCCAGGAGCAGAGCCACCAGGGCCGGATTACCTTCGTAGGCGGCGATGTGAAGGGGGGTCTGGCTCCAGGCGTCCACCGCCGAGATATCGCTACCGCGGTCCAGGAGAAGCTCGGCCAACTCCGAGTGGCCGCCCTGCACGGCGTGGTGCAGAGCGGTCATCCCCTCTCCGTCGCGGACATTCACCAGCTCGGGGCTCGCCTGCAGGAGGGCCTCCACCTGCTCTGTCTCTCCGGCCCGGGCAGCTTCCAAAACCTCGCTGGCCACCTCTGCCTGGGCCGCTGCGGAGGCGGGCCCGTTAAGGAGTAGGGTCGGCGCGAGGAGAATCATGGACAACATGCGGCCCAGAGTGAGGCAGCCGATCGAGCGTTTCATCTCTGAATCTCCTTTTCACCTCGGTTATTCGGTTTGATGCGCGAGCCTCGCAAAGACGTTGCCACGCTGATCCAGCGCTAGTTCCGTGACCCACCACCTACTTTTGGGCTCATCGTGCCAAGCGAAACCGCCCGGGATGCTCACGCGTAGAGAGGTGCAAGCAAGTCAGTGTAAGCTCATGATCTCCGAATCAAAGCCTCTCCCACTCGCGTTCATCTGGCCACCCAAAGGGTGGAAACCCCGGTCTCTATCAAACGTCGAGCGTGGACTCGAGCTACTACGCCGGCCAGGGTGGCGTGGAGCAATAAACTTAGGTCTGGGGCGCCTGAAGCGCGCCAGCTTGCAGCGAAGGAGATCCGTAGCAGCGTCGGTATGACCCACAGCTTCTCGTTCTCGGATTGGCTGTGCCCTTAGGCCTGTTGCTGGGCTTGTCCGGGTCCAGGAACGCACCCGATGACCTAACTCCCGAATTGGAGTTCCTCCGTCCGTTCATCGGTGCGTGGACGGGCGAATTCCAAGACGCGAGAGAACGTCCGAAGGTTCTCCGAAGTTGGACCCCCACCCTGAGCGGCCACGCCATCAGGGAGACGAGAACCGTTCCGGAAGTGGGGTTCGAGGCGGAGAGCATCTTCTACTACGACCGCGAGGCCGGGGTCGTCTCGTACCTCGGGATGACGAACAACGGCTACGTGAGTCGAGGGCAGATCGCGCTCGACGGAGACGTGTTCACACAATCGGGAGAGCAGGCTGGGCCCGAGTCGCCGGCCTATTCGATTCGCGTGACGTTTCGCTTCATGGATTACGGCACGTTGGAGAACCGGCTGTACAACTTGCAGGACGGTGAGTGGCGGCCCGGGCATACCATCATTTACACCGCAGATAGCGGTTCGTGACCGAATCTGGGGGCGTTGCGGGTCTAGGGTTGAGAGCGCCTCACGGCGCTCCCAACGCGAGTCCACCTAAGGCTATCAGACTCAACTCCATCCGCAGGTCCGGACGTGACGACGCCTCGTCGGCAAGACCGGCTTGGCTCGGATCGACGCAGTAAGCAGAAGCTTGCATTTTCTCTACCTGGCCAATGACCGCCCATGCTATGGACGTTGTGATGGTGACACCTGTCAGGCCTGCACCTTCACATTGGTAGAGGAGGTCGTCGAGCAACTCACTTGAAGTCTCGATGGGCAATGGCGACAGCCAAAACGGGCTGAACTTCGATGCTTCGGCCGTGACCTGCTTACCTGGTTGTACCGCGACCGTCGCAGCCACGGGATACGTTCCGCAGCCCAGCACGGCCGTGATAGCTACCGTTGCTACTGCGTTGAGCGTCTTCATTGTCGTGCCCCTGTTGAAGTGACTGATCATTCCGGTTCACAAGATCTGCAAGGCACACTGTGTGCCGCACGTTTGGCTACAGAGTTGGCATCACAGCTATACTCTGGCGTCACGATTCTCAGCTGGATCACTCACAGGTGTGTAGAGGCGACCCGCCCCTGCGTGTCCGCAAGACACGTGATCAGGAGCGCGAGGGGAATCTGTCCGTCACTTGAAATGGTTGGGGGGTGGCTTCACTAGCGGACTGGCGCTCGGCCTGTTCGGACCTCTCACGATCCCTCTGCCTGTAGTACCAGTCGTCCCTGGAATCAGCCACGGGTTGATAACGAAAGAATCCAAAATCAGCGTAGTTGTCTGTTGATGCTCCGTTCGAGGACGCATACAGACCAACATAGACGCCGGTGTAGTTGTATCCCTCGATCACAGCGGGAGAGAGCGACAAACCTTCCACGTTCTCCTTCAGCGCCAGCCAATTCTCGCCGTCAGCGGAATAGTAGAACCCGTAATTCAGATAGTCTCCCGCCACCTTGAAGTGGATCGTGTCCCCTGCATATCGCTGTTCGGCGATCGTTGTGATCTCTCCGTGCATCGACTGGTAGAGTCGGATCTCGTTACCGCTCGCGCCGCGGGACAATGTCATCAGGAAGGCAGAGCGATCATTCTGAATCACAGTCAGGCCTGCTTCTTCAGCGGCTGTCGTCGGTGCAAAAGTCATCTGCGTGGTCGCCTCGAACTGGAAGTGCCGCTGACGAACGCCGACAAAGCTGTATTGCGCCTGCTCCGCAATCTGACCGGGTTGCAAATAGAGCCGCAGCGATCCGCTGTTGTCTGTGAGGCTGTGGAAGGGTGTTGGTGGGGTACGGCGGAAATTCCACTCCAGCATCAGGTCTTCGTCGTCAAAGCTATCCTCGAAGCCCGATGCCGGGTTCTGCACCGTGCCGGGGAAAGGCATCGGGTAGCGAAGATCGACCTTGCCGCTCAGCGGGCTGACCACGGGGAATGAGAGCTTGTCCTCCTTCCACCAGTACGGCTCTGTCTCCCAGGCTACCGGGACTAGAAACGTTTCCCTGCCCAGGATTCCGTGCAGTCCGTCGATTAGCCTCCATCCCAACGCAACGGCGAACCAGCGCCCATCGGCGAGCTCCACGAGGTCCGCGTGGCCGACACCGGTAATGGGGTGATCGTAGCTGAGCTGCCGGTGACTGAGGATGGGATTGCGCGGGTTGTTCTGATATGGACCGGTGATTTCGCTGCCAATCGCGATAGAGAGCGCGTGCTCATAGGCCGTGCCTCCCTCGGAGATCAGCAGGTAGTAGTAGCCGTCTCTCTTATATATGTGCGGGCCCTCTGCCCATGCCCCTCCGCAGCATCCCCGCCAGAGGTAATAGCGCTCGCCTTGCAGCGCCATCTGTCGCAGGTCGAGCTCTTGCAACCAGATCTCCATCTGGCCCGGAAACTCGGGATCGGCAGGCTGCCGATTCGCGACGTACCAGACCCTTCCGTCGTCATCGAAGAAGAGCGAAGGGTCTATGCCTGGCGCTCCCTCCAGGACAAAAGGAGCGGACCAGGGGCCGCGTGGATCCTCTGCGGTGACGATGAAGCTGACCAGGTTTCCGTCGATGCTGTTGGTCGTCACCACATAGAACGTGCCTTCGTGATAACGGATGGCGGATGCATGGATGCCGCTGCCAGAAGAGACAGTATCGAGATCGACCTGCGCTGTATCGTGCAGCGCATAACTGATCAGTTGCCAGTTGACCAGGTCCCGGCTGTGATAGACGGGAATGCCGGGGAAGTACTCGAACGTGGAGGTGACCAGGTAGAAGTCATCACCCACTCTGGCGATCGACGGGTCGGGAGCGAAGCCCGTGATGATCGGATTGCTGAAATATGCTGTGGGCTGATCCTCATTCGGAGGTCCGCATCCCGCCAGCGACGAAAGAGTCAAGACCAGAATCGGCACACTACCTATTCGACTCATTAGATCCACACCCGCGTAACGCGACAGAGAGGTCCGGCCCACCGTAGCCGAGTCCGAGTCTTCGACGCTTTGCCTGTTACCGTGATGACTTCAACACGCGAAGGGCCGCCTTGCCTCGCGGCGATAGCCGATACCCGACCTCCAGGCTTTCGGTCAGACCCTGTGCCTTCAGCTTGCGTACATTGGCCTTGAATCGCCCTGTGTCCACCCCGACCTCCACCGCCAGGTCCCCAGCACGCACGCCTGGACTCCGCTGAATCAGTGCCAGATACCTCTGCGTCCAGAGGCCCGACCGACTTGCTCGATCCCACCGCGCCAACTGCTCGCGCAGGTCCGCGATCTCCTGCGCGGTCAGCCGAGACCGCGACCGCATCGCAATCCGAGGATCTGGACCCGCAACGTGGAACGTGACTTTGTACAGCGAGCCCTGTCGCCGCTTGGACAATGATGTCTTGAGTTCCGCCACATCCGCATGGCCTGCTGCACGCGCGTCCTTGGCTGTGATGTCGTCTAGCGTGCACTTTTCCACGGAGTCGATGGCGAGCATGCCAGCGGGGGTCACGAGCGTGCCGTCGGCACGAACCGTGGGCCGCCGCCAGCGCCGGAACGCGACCGTCACCTTCCCATCGGCGATTGCCTGCAGCGTAGCTTGTTTGAAGAGCATTGCAGTTCAGTCTCGTTGACAGTTTTGAGTTCCGGTGAGCCCGAGAGTGCTGGTTACCGACTCTGCGGTGCTGCTGTGCGGTCACGATGCCAAGCAAGAGCGCGAGCTGCAAGGTGAGCCCTCCGAACCGGCCGGCGCGACCGCGTCAGCAGCAATCAGTTGTAGGAAAGCGTCGCGCCCTAGCGTAGTAGCTCTTCTCGGAGCGATTCCGGACGATCACCATGCGGAGCTGTCGAGTATTCGAGGGGTCGCTAGATCAACCCTAGAACTCGATCGCCACGCCGCTTCGGATCGTCGCATCCACAGATCTAATCTCATCCGGTGGTCCGCTGTCGTAGTGCAAGTGGAGGGCCAGCACCAGAAAGACAGGTTCGCTTAGTGCAGCTCCTAGACGCGCCTCTGTCAAGATTCTCACATCCTTGGGGTCGTCAAAGCATGGCTGGACGTAGGTCGTCCACTGTAGCGTAGATTGCTGGTTGAAGCGGACGCTCATCGTGAGATAGTTGCTCCAGCGGTGTGCCGAAGTCTCGCGGGGATGGACAGCGCCAGCTTCCAGGTCGAGCTGCTCGACTTCAAAGAGATAAGTGGAGCCCCACCAAAGCTTAACGGCCGCGTTCCGGTAGAGACGGGTCCGGAGGCCACCGCCAATGATGGAGCGAAACGCCAGCAGCCTCGACATATCATAGTTGACTTGTACCACTGCCTCCGGTCGTACCTGGGAGCCGCGGCGGTAAACCTGCCGCAAGTGCAGCAGGGCTGCATCTATGAACCGTCTCCTCCTCTTCCATCCCAGATCGGTACCTCCAATCAGAAACGTGGTGACGGCTCCGCCAACATAGTTGACCTGTCCGAGGGTTCCGATCTGAACCAGCTCGACATTGCCGGTTCGGACATATAGATCGAGGCCGAATGATCCGGAGAATCCCCTTCGATCTTCATCGGCTCTCAGATGTTCTATGTTCACTTGGGCGGAAGCTTGAGGTACGACAAAGACGTTGAGCAACACGGCCCATACGACATACGTAGCGGTGAGAAGAGCGCGAATCCCTGCTCTCCTATTATCCGCCGACTGCGTGGTCCGAGGTGCGCGCTTCATAGAAGGCTCACTAAAACAGCTGAAATCCGGGATCGTGCGCTCGCCGTGTCCGGGCGTGATGTTGCAGATAGCAGGACAGGGGGCGCCGCCTAGGTCTCCTAGGTAGAGGCTGAGTTGCAAGGTACAGGCTTGCCAGTCGAGCTCAGTCCTCTTCAGCCGTTCCCGTGTCGGAATTTCCTTGATTGCTTTCTTCGATTAACGCGCGAAGGATCGCACGTTGCGCGGCATCGAGCTCTCCCTTCTCAAAGTAATCTGAGATGCGGGCCGCAGTAGACTGGAGGTGCTCCCGTCGTGCGGCGTTGTCTAGCTCGGAGTCGTCTGCCAGCACCCGTACCTTGGCCGCGAGCTCCCTCATCAGGTTGTCCTTTGCTTCCCCTACTCGGTCGTTGACCAGATCGTATAGATAGCGCCACCTCCCTTTATCGAGCTCGCCCGAGTTCCACCACCTCTTACGAACACGGTTCTGGATCTCAACGCGCATTTCGAGAAGTGTCGCCACCGACTCCCGGTACCTTGCTTCGACTGGGATGGCGATGATCTTCCTGCTCATCTCGTTGAAGGTTCGGTCCCGGCGCAGCTTCAGCAGGCCCCTATAGCCGCTTATCAGGATCACGAGTATCGCCAGTACACGCCATGTGACGGCCACCGTCGTCTGCAACCACTCACTCGAGGGTTTCTTGGGAAGGAGATCCGCCTCCTCGTAGTACTGCTTCGCTTCGGGATGGAGCGGCAGCGAGGGCAGGTCCTCGGCCATGATCTCGGCGCCGCCCTCTATGCCCAGGAACGCCGCCCCTTCAAAGACGGCCCTCGTTATGGCGTTCACATCAAAGTGCAAATCCTCGGTGGTGACCAACGCCGCACGTGTGGCGATCGTTTGAATCGCCGGCTCGCCCTCTCTCTGACTCGCGTACGTGCCCGGCTCGATTGAGGAGTTTGTGAATACAATGCCGGTCATCAGCGACCTTGCTCTTGATCCCAAGGACAGGAGTCTGATTCTCTCGTCATTCAGAACAGTCTCCATCGCTGCGTTGGGGACATGGCCAACGAAGAAACCCATGTCGATCTCCTTCCTTAGCAGGCGGGCCGCCATGTCGGAAACCGAAAGAAATGAACGTGTGATGCAAGTCTGAGGGATCCCGTGATGTGCGAGGATGGATTGTGCGACCGCCTGCGTGGCACTATGTCTGGGACCAAGGCCGACTCTCAACCTATCTTCGTTGGACGACACACTACCCAATGCTTCCGCCAGCTGGCTCAGTGTCGTGATAATCACCTGCTCCGATCGTGGGAGGTTCCTGTTTAGCAGCTCTTGCATGTCCGCGAGCTTCTCTCGACGCATCATCACGTGGACTTGCTCTTCGTGGAGTGTGGCAAGTCGCCTGATGTTGTTAACACGTGGAGTGCTGTCACCGTCGGCCAGTTCCACTCGATATACAGAGTTGTCCCCGAAACGTGCGGCCAACGCGGCATCGTACTGCATGATCGCGATCGTCGCCGAGTCGCTCAGTTGCTGTGCGTTCTCTAGTGACCCGTCCGTGTGGAGTGCCCATGCTCGTATCCCGCGTTCATGAAGGAGCAATTGGATCATCCTACCCATCTGGTAGTACTTGCCCCTGAGCGCTCCCGTGGCGATGAGCAGTGCGGACTTCTGCTCATCCTTGAACTTCGTGGCGCCGGGATGCAGTGTCAGGGGGAACGTCTCTATTTGTTGGGGGAAGAGTGTCGTCAGCCTGATGTCCTTGGCTTTCTTGTGACCGATCAGGAGGTCGACGATGTAGTCGACAAGCACTTCGAGGATCGTGATGGCGAGGTCATCTGGCTGGTCTCTCCGGATGACAAGAAAGACATCCGCGCCCACCGTTTGTACAGGTTCGGGCTGGCCGCTATAGAAGTTTGCAGGGATATCCTCCGGACTGAGTTCTGCACTCGCCGTCAGATCTCTTCGTGTACTGCCGTCGAAATTTAGGAGTTCTACCTGGTCGGACTCGAGAGCGGCTTGAACAGCCTCAGCAGGCATCCCTGCCATGAAGAAGGCGGCGCTCAGTCTGCCATCGATGAGCTTGCTGGCGGCCTCAGCAAAGCTCATTGCGTCGTCGACGGTGTATTCCTGTGCGGAAAGTCCTATGGCATCGAGGATCGAAGTCGCGACCAGCCGCGTACCGCTGCGATCGGGCCCAACAAACACCTTCCTATTCTCGAAGTCAGCGATAGTCTCAATGCCCGTGTCTTTGCGAACGACGACCTGCACGACGTCTGTGTAGAGATGGGCCAGAAGCGCGAGCGTGTCCTTCACACCTGGCCTCTCTTCCACTGCCCGGACAAGCGCCGGCCCCATGACAAAGGCAATGTTGGCTACCGAGTCCATGAGGAGATCGATGTTTTCTCGCGAGCCGCGAGTCAGGATCGCCTCGGCGCTGTCGACTCGTTGGTCCGGATGTCCTTCGAGGATTCGGGCCAGTTGACTACCCAGTGGGTAGTACGTGCCTCCCTTTGTGGCGGTCGCGATCGTAGCTGTCCACGGTCCCCGATCATCGGACGCGAGACTGAAGAGCACCACACTAACGGCGGCGACGGCGCCGACGGTCCCTACCGCAACGATGGCCTTCACTCGTCCTCTGCGTCGCATCGTGATTCCCTCTTTCGTGTGGCGATGCTGCGATGACCGCCGACAGAACTCCTGTAGGTGATCCATCCCCAGACGTGGTGGGTCTCTACTGGCGTCAGTGTCAACGTGTTGCCGGGCCGGGAAGCGCGGAAATCGGCCCAGCTGGCTCGGCTCTCATGGATACGCATTGGAAGAGAGCTTCGTTTGCGTACGTCAGAGGAATAGGTATGCGGGGAGCGCGCTCTAGCCGCGGGATACGGCCCGTCGGGATTCCAAGCGGGAAGTGGAACCCCTGCGAATTGCCGATCAGCTACGTGAGGAAGCTGTGTACTGCTGACTGCCACAGCTGCAAACCCTCGGAGCGGTTACGAACACCGGATACGGCCCAGCCTCAGCCCGTTTCCCGATGCTGTACCTTATGCTCCGTAAGTCACCGACGCAACAAAGAACCATATCAACTGCCGTTATCACTTAGCAAGCAGTCGCCTCCGTGTGTGCCGCGACCAACAGGTCGCGTAGTAACGCGGACGACACCGAGGAGCGCAGAACCGAGAACCAAGCCTGCAAGGAACGTGGGCAGCGTGATCACGAGAGACGTCCCCTCCCAGCGCCTGGATTCAAGCGGTGCCAGGGTTCTCGGTTGACACGGGCCCGCCCCGGCGCCAGAGCAAGACGATCGGCAACGCGAACGCAATACTTCCCAGGAGCGACAACAGCACGAACCATCCCCACGCCAACCGGTTCACCCTCCACTTGGACAACAAGTACGCGAATACCCCGACGAGCACCAGCGCCTCGACCATAAACGCTACGGCGATCGGATTCGTCATCGCGTCGGCAAGGGTACCCGGTTGAAACAGCAACCCGCGTAGAAAGGCGCCGTTGACGACGGCGAATCCAAAGACTGCCAACGTCCAGAGCCAGAATCGTTCGCGCGGGCTGTACTCGACATCGCGTCCCATTCAAGCCTCCTTCCTCATTTGGTCCTCGTGCTGCCGAATGACCAGTTCCGCAAGGACGAATCGAATCCCGCTGAAGCTTGGTACGCTAGCACATGCGACATTTCGCGGCTATGATCCGGCCGTTCTCATGAGGACTCCTACCCTGCAAAGGAGAGAAGGGGAGATGTTCGTCAAAGGCCGCGGTCTGCTTGTCGCCGGAATGCTGCTCTCCACCGTTGCGCTGTCTCACTCAGATCGACGATTAGCGGAAGAGACCCAGGATCCACAGCAGCAACGACCCAATATCGTGCTGATGTTCCCCGACAACCTGGGCTGGGGTGAAGTCGGGGCTTACGGGGGTGTCCGCGGCGTCCCGACGCCGAACATCGACCGGCTCGCCGACGAGGGGATCCGGCTGGACAACTTCAACGTCGAGAATTCGTGTACCATTTCGCGCATCGCGTTGATGACGGGTCGCTACGCGATCCGGACCGGCGGAGACCACATCGATGGGCTGACGCTCTGGGAAGTCACCGTCGCCGAGGCGCTGCAATCGCTGGGGTACGCGACGGGCCTTTTCGGCAAGTGGCATCTGGGCGGCGTGAACTGGCACGGCCGACGCGCGCCAACGCACCAGGGCTTCGACGAGTGGTACGGCATCCCGGGCACGAGCCACACGGCGCAGTTCACGAGCTTCGAGAACTTCGATCCTGCCACGATGGAGACACCGTACATCTGGGAAGGCCGAGCCGGCGAGCCGTCACGAAAGGTGAAGATCTACGACATGGACACTCGCCGGACCGTGGACCGCGAGGCCGCCGAACGGGGCATCGCGTTCATGGAGCGCAACGTGCGTGAGGACCGGCCCTTCTTCTTCTTCTATCCCATCACCCAGATCCACTTCCCCACGCTGGCGCATCCGGACTTTGCCGGCAGCACGGGCGCGGGAGATATCGGCGACGCGATGGCGGACGTCGATCACAACGTTGGCCTGGTGCTCGCGGCCATCGAACGCCTCGGTATCGAGGAGAACACGATCGTGTTTTGGTGCACGGACAACGGCGCGGAAGAGCGACGGCCCTGGCGCGGTTCTGCGGGACCCTGGAGCGGGTTCTACAATACGATGATGGAGGGAGGGATCAGGACGCCCTGCGTCATTCGCTGGCCCGGTCGGATCCCGGCGGGACGGGTCTCGAACGAGATCGTGCATCAGGTCGATTTCTTCCCGACGCTGGCCGCGGCGGTGGGCGCACCCGAGATCGTACCCACGGACCGCGCTATCGATGGTGTGAACCAGCT